>JBGPEV010000247.1:0-5368 GCA_041482995.1 bacterium
ACGTGAAAGATGCCCGCGCCGAACGCGCCCACGCCCATGGCCAGGAACATGTAGCCCAACTGGGAACAGGTGGAATAGGCCAGCACGCGCTTGATGTCGTTCTGGGCCAGGCCGATGGTGGCGGAGAAAATGGCGGTGGCGGCGCCAATGCCCGCGACCACGGCCAGGGTGTCCGGGGCGAGCACGAACAGGGCGCTGAGCCGCGCCACCATGTAGAGACCGGCGGTCACCATGGTCGCCGCGTGGATCAGCGCGGAGACGGGCGTGGGGCCTTCCATGGCGTCCGGCAGCCAGACGTAGAGGGGAATCTGCGCGCTCTTGCCGGTGGCGCCCAGGAACAGCAGCAGGGTGATGGCCGTGATCAGTCCGCCGCCGGCGGCCAGCTTGCCGGCCGCCTGGGCGTTCACCGTGACGATCTCCAGCGTGCCGAACGTAGTGAAGATCAGCAGCGTGGCGACGATGAAGCCGAAGTCCCCCACGCGGTTGAACACGAACGCCTTCTTGGCGGCCGCGGCGGCGCTGGGGCGCTCCATGTTGTAGCCGATCAGCAGATAGGAGCAGAGCCCCACGCCCTCCCACCCCACGAACAACAGCAGGAACGAGCTGCCCAGCACCAGGGTCAGCATGAAGAAGATGAACAAATTCAGGTAGGCGAAGAAGCGGTAATATCCTTCCTCCTCACGCATGTAGCCCACGGAGTAGACATGGATGAGGAAGCCCACCCCGGTGACGATGAGCAGGTAGAGCCCGGAGAGCCGATCCACCACCAGGGTCGCTGGGATGGAAAAGCTGCCCACCTCGATCCAGGTGAACAGGTGCTGGGACAGGCTGCGCCCCGGCGCCCCCAGCATGTCGCGGAAGGCCACGATGCTCAACAGGAAGGACAGGCCCACCACTCCCGGCCCCACCAGCGTGACGAAGCCTTTTCCGAGCGGCTTGCCGAGCAGTCCGTTGATCAGGAAGCCCAGCAGGGGCAGCGCGGGAATCCAAAAAAGATAACTGGCCATGACGTTGTGCCATCCTCACTGCGGATCAGCGGCCGGACCGGCCATGGGCCGTCAAGCCGCGGCAACAGCAACCGCAGACCCTTCGCTGCGCTCAGGGTGACAACACGGTGTCATGCTGAGCGCAGCGAAGCATCTGCGGTTCCCGAGTTAGCCTGGGTGCAACCCTTTCATCACCGGTCTGCCTGTTCTGTGATCCTAAACGCCGGCCAGGCTCTTGAATTCCCGCCCCCGCACCACGCCGAGCCGGCGGAAGAACTGATAACTGAACAACTGCCAGCGCCGCACCGTGCGCCGCATGGGCGTGGTCCGAAAGGCCGGTAGGGCGCCGGGGGGTGGGGGGTCGAAGACGACGACCGGCACCGCTCCGATCCCCTCGCACGCTTCCACCTGGCGCTGTCCACCCGAGGGCCGCACGCCGCCGGCCGCCTGCTCAAAGGCCTCGGTCGCCAGGATGTACTCTTTCTGCTGCACCGTGTTCTTCAGCAGGCGGTGGGCCACGATCACCGGCTCGCCCGCCAACTCCTGGAATTGCCGCACCTGCTTCAGCGCCACCTCACCATAGTGAAGGATCGCCTTGATGCGCAACTCGCCGACGTGTTGGCACGCGTCGCAGGGGCAGGCATTGATCTTGATCAGCTCTTCCCGCTTGGCATGGAAGGCGCTGAAGAACCCCTCGACCTGCCGGAACGCGCTGCGCAGCACCGCCTGGGTGTTTTGTCCCGCCCCCGCGTAGAACAGGGCGGCGTCCCCCTCCAGTTTGTTGAGCGTGAGCGGGAACTCCGCCCCGTCGATCACGCTCTCCAGCAGGTCGGTGATGATGCGCTCCGCGTGTACCAGGGAGGTCTCGTGCATCTTGATGAAGCGCGTGTACCCGCCGATGTCCGCCAGCACGAGCACCGCCTTGATCAGTTCCACTCTCTGCCTCTTTTTTCGGCAACCCGCCCGCGATTTGCTACGAAGCCGCCACAGCCTGGAAACCACAAATCGCGCTGACGATTTTCAGCGATTACAGCTACATTTCTGCAAGCTGCGCGGCCAGCTTCTCACTTCGATTTGGATCGAGCCGCCACCAGAGTGAGTCTAGTGTCCACAGGTCCATTTCGACCGCACATGCCAACTCATTGAGGCGTTCGTTGATCGCAGAATAGGCTTTCCCTTTGTCTTTCTTCGGGTAGGTCTGGGGAAACACGCCGAAGTTCCGCAGACCACGTTCCGATGTGTTGTTCCAGACTCCGTATCGGTCCGGATATGTAACCAGCAGTATTGCGCTTTTTATCGCGTTCCCGAGGCCCGCGACTTTTGCCGCGTTGAATCGTTCAGCAATCTCCCGATCTTCGTCCAGCAAGATTCCGAGACACTGACGCAATCCCTCCATGCCGTTCGCCGCCCGATCTCCGCCCCGATAGAGTTGGGACCAGTGGCAATTGTTCTCGAGCCTGAGAAAACCTCGATAGTGTTCGGCGGTGAGTCGACTCAGGTGGTGAGGCGCAAATAGGCTTCCGTACCGCCGCAGGACGTTTACTTTGTTGGCCAGGATGGTGCTCACGGCTCGATCATCAGGCGCCTTCTGAAGGCAGACCTTCAAATCTTGGACTGCGGCTTGGAACCGGGCGTCACTCATATGTCGTGGCGCACCAAGCGCGCCTTTACCCACGATTCAGGATTCCATCTGCGAAATCTGCGGTTCCAAAAACCCTCACCACTTCATCAAATTGATCTCGTCGATGTTGAGCGTGCCCTTGCCGCGGAAGATCTGCAGCATGATGGCCAGGCCCACCACCGCCTCCGCCGCGGCCACCACCAGCACGAAGAACACGAACATGATGCCGGTCATGGAATTCATGGCGTAGGAAAAGCTGACGAAGGCCAGGTTCACCGCGTTGAGCATCAACTCGACGCACATGAAGACGATGATCGCGTTGCGGCGCAGGATCACGCCGCCCACGCCGATGGCGAACAGGATGGCGCTGAGCGTGAGCAGGTGCGAGATGGGAATCATTTGTGCTCCGGCGCTTTGGCCGCCGGCGCTTCCCCGGCCGGGCCTTCCGCGGGGCGCTTGGCCAACACCACGGCGCCCATCACCGCCACCATCAGCAAGACGGAGATCACCTCGAAGGGCAGCACGTACCGGGTGAAGAGCAGGTCGCCCACGATCTGCACGGCGCCGTCCTTGGCCAAGCGCTCCACGGGGTATTCGCCCATGGGCCCCAGCCTGGCGGCCGGGCTGCTGAACACGGAGACCAGTTGCGCCAGGATGCCCGTGGCGACCACCGCGCCGACGGCCTTGGGCAGCGTCCAGCGGATGTGGAACGCCTCGTCGGTGCGCAAGTTGAGCAGCATGATCACGAACAGGAACAGCACCATGATCGCGCCCGCGTAGATCAGGATCTGGATGGCGGCCACGAACTCCTGGTTGAGCAGGATGAAAATCCCCGCCAGCGTGAACAGCGTGCCCACGAGGGACAGCGCGCAATAGACGGGATTGGGCACCACGATCAGCGCCAGCGCGCCGATCACGCACATGAGCCCCATGACGTAGAACGCGATCAGCATCTCTTACCTCAGGGCGCAAGGCAAAACTGCAAACTGCCTCAACACAAAGGACACAAAGAGCACGAAGAACCGCAATTGTTTCGTGCCCCAGTCGTCGAGCGATCAATTCCGATCCCGCGGCTCAGCGCGATCGGTCGTGGGCCAGTTTCGAGCCAACAGCAGATTTCTCGTTGCGCTCGAAATGACAGACCTTTGTCACTCCGAGCGCAGCGAGGAGTCTGCTGTTGCAGTTCGAGGGCGACTCACCAAACTGACCCACTACCGGGCAGTCCCTCGCCCCGCCTGGCGCCTCGGTCATAAGAATTCACAGTTCCTTTGTCCTGAGGCAGTTTGCAGTTCTGAATGGAAGCTCCTACCCCGCGAGATTGGCCCCGCGCTCGCCCACCGCCTGCCACGAGAGGCCCTTGAACCGTCCCTCCATGCGGCCCATGGCGTCGAACACCTGCGGCGCGCCGCCCAGTTCCTGCGCCTTGCCCAGCGCCGCCAGCAGTTCCTGCAGGATGCGGGTCTGGTCGCGGCAGCGCTCCGGCGGGCGCAGGCCGGGCTGAATCCGTTGCACGCGGTTCAGCTTGTTGGTGAACGTGCCGCTCTTCTCGGCATAGGTGAAGCCGGGCAGGATCGCGTCGGCCAGGGGCGTCCACGGCCCCTCGAACGTGCCCACCTGCACGATCAGCGCCGCCTTGCGGGCGGCCTCGATCACGCCCCCGTGCTCGCCAAAGGGCGCGCCCAGCACCAGCAGCACCTGGGCGCCCTTCAGCGCGGACTCGGCCGCGGAACCGTTCCCATCGCCCGTCAGGCCCACGGCTTGGGCGCCCGCCATGTTCGGGGACTTGTCCGTGGTGATCAGGGTGAAGAGGAAATTGTCCTTGAGCGGGTGGGTGGGCTGCTCCTGCTGCCGCCCCTCCTTCCGCGGATAGAGCGCCGCGCCCGCGCCGAAGGCTTCCTTCAACAGCATCTGGAAGAGAAACAGCTCCTCGTTGGTGGCATGCGTATCGGCCAGGCCCACCACGTGCGCGCCCTTGGCGCCCAACTCCTTCACGCGGGCGGCGATGGCGCCGTAGACCGCCTCCCAGCGCGCCGGACGCAATTGACCCTGCACGCGGGCGTGGGGCTCCTCGAAGCGCGTCTTGCGGTCGTTCAGGACGTCAAACCCCACCCGGCCCTCGTCGCACATCCACCAGCGGTTCACCGCCGGGTTTTCCCGCGGTTTCAGGCGGTAGACCTTGTTCTCGTGGTGCTCCAGGGTCACGTTGCAGCCCGTCGAGCAGCCGGTGCAGACCGTGGGGGTCTTGATGAACTTCCACGCGCGCTTCTTGAAGCGCCAGTCGCGGTTCGTGATGGCGCCCACGGGACAGATGTCCGCCAGGTTGCCCTGGAACTTGTGGGTGATCTGATGATCCTCGAACGTATCGAACGTCAACTCGTGGGAGCGCAGGAACATGGCGAAGTCGTGCCCGCCCTCGATGTCGCGGCTGAAGCGCTCGCAGCGGGAGCACTGAATGCAGCGGTTGCGCTCCAGGGCCAGGAACGTCCCCACGTTGCGCCAGCCGTAGGTGCGCTTCTCGTACTGCATCTCGGAATGCCCGCTGCCGAATTCGAACGCGGTGTCCTGCAGGTCGCACTCGCCCGCCTGGTCGCAGATGGGGCAGTCCAGCGGGTGGTTGACCAGAAGGAACTCGTTGACGAGGTTCTGGCCGTCCTTCACCTTCGGCGACTTCGAATCAATCTTCATGCCGGCGGAGGCCGGCGTCGAGCAGGAGGTCTGCAGCTTGGGCATGCCCTTGCCGTTGCCCATGTCCACGATGTCC
>JBGPEV010000248.1:0-5368 GCA_041482995.1 bacterium
AGGCGGGCCTGGACGTGGGTGTGCGCGTGGGCATCCGCGCGCTGCTCAAGGCGCTGGAGTCCGCCCCCTGACCCACGCGCCGCAGGCGCCCGCAGCCGCGCCGGAGGCTTGCTGGAGGCGCCAGCAACCGCGCCGGAGGCTTGCTGGAGGCGCCAGCAACATTGCGCGGGACTGCCCCCCCCGTTGTGGTGGGGGACGTTGGATTCCCTCCCCACAACGTGGGGAGGGACAGGCCCGAAGGGCCAGGGTGAGGACCGGCGGCGGGTCTCGGCCGCCATCCATCAATTCCAATGGGGAGTCATGAGCACATTCCGTGGGGCGTCGATCCTCTTGGCTTGCTGCGCCGCCCTGGCGGCTTGCACCACGTTGCGCGCCCCCCACCCCTTCGACGCGCAGCTCGAGGGCGAGTGGTACTACGATTGCCGCTACTTCGTGGTGGAGCAGGACCTGCCCATTTCCATGGAGGGTCACGCCATCTATTTCGAGGGCCGCACCCGCGAACGGATCGACATCTCGGCCGGCACCGATTGCAGCGAGGCGGGCCGCATCCTGACGATGCGCTTCGAGGGCACCTACCGGCTGGGGGGCACCGTGCAGGCGCGCTTGGCGGACGCGACGGTGGATGCCTATCGGGATGAAGAGGTGAAGCAGAAGGTCACGTACGAATTGACGCCGACGTTCGCGTCCGTGGCGGGGAACGATCCCGCCTGCGCCGCGCTGATCGGCTTGCGCCACTTGGACGGGAGCGTTCCGGCGTTGGCCACGTGCGAAGTCACCAAGACTTTCCGGGAGTTGGAGATCCGCAGCCGCATCGACCGGACGGTGCTCTACGTGGAGCAATGCCGGCTGTTCAATGGCGACGACGCCGCGGGACGCGATGCCGAGGGTTACCCGACCGCCCTGGATACAGAGTACTGGGGCCGCAAGGCCTGCGGCCATGAAGAACCGCGCTAAGAGCGCGTAACAAAACTGCGAACTGCTTTGAACCACGACGAGCACAACGCACACAACGAACAGCAGGCTTGAAGCGCCGATTCGCGGCGTTCCGCACCGATCGAAACCTCGTGGCGTTCGTTGTGTCGTTGTGGTTCCGCAGTTTTGTTAGACGCTCTAAGGACATCGGCAAGCCAGCCCAGGGCCGGGGTTTGCGTATTGACAAAATGATATATTTGCGGCACCCTCAAATGGCGGGTTGTCAACATCCCTTGGCAATGGACCCTCTACGTTCACCTTATTTGAACCGTTCGTCAGTGCGGGAGGTTACAACCGTAAGTTTGGGCGCCGCCCGTTCCAATCCCGCCGTGGCGCTGACTCATTGGTCATGCCCCGTCATGGCTTTTGCCTCGCCCTCGGAACTTGATCCAACCGTATGATATACAACAGGATCGAGCGAAAACGCGGATCGTGGAGTGGGCACGGGCGAGTCGAGACGCGCTAATTCAGAGGTGTAGGGGCGCGCTGCTGCGCGCCCTGCCGCGGAGCTTCCGGTTACTCAAAGGTGTCGCATGACGGAACAGCTAGCACCATCACTCCCGGAGTGGACTGAAATGGCACAGGATCGGGCGAAAACGCGGATCGTGGCCAGTCCCACGGACCCCTTGCACCGGCAGCGCTCTCTGCCAACTCGGCGGGCGCGGAACCCAACGTCAGACAGGTTCGCGCGCAGGGGTTGCGAAAATCAACCCAATGGACTCGAATGACACGCGATCGGGTGAAAACGCGGATCTTGGGGTGCGGGCGGCGAGAGGAATAGGACGCCCTTCAGGAGGGTCTGCACAGGGGCGGACACAACAGACGGCCCAGAACGGGATCACGCTTTGAACGGGGGATTAACGATGGCGCACGGCACGCTCTGCTTTCTCCCCGCCACCGAGTTGGCCGGGTTGATCCGCGCCCGCAAGGTCAGTTGCCGCGAGGTGATGGAGGCGCACTGGGCGCAGATCGAACGGGTGAATCCCAAGGTCAACGCCATCGTCACGCGCATTCCCCAAGCGCAGGCGCTGGCCCAGGCGGACGCCGCCGACCGGGCGTTGGCTTCCGGCAAGCCGGCTGCTGGCGGCAAGCCGCTGGGCGTGCTGCACGGCCTGCCCGTGGCCGTGAAGGACCTGGTGGAAACCAAGGGCATCCGCACCACCAAGGGCTCGCCCATCTACAAGGATTGGGTGCCGCAGCGCGACGCGCTGATCGTCGAGCGCATGCAGGCGGCGGGCGCCATCGTGATCGGCAAGACCAATACGCCGGAATTCGGCGCGGGGTCGCAAACGTACAACGAAGTCTTCGGGGAGACCCGCAATCCCTACGATCTGGGCCGCACCTGCGGCGGCAGTAGCGGCGGCGCCGCGGTCGCGCTGGCCACCGGCATGGTGCCTATCGCGGACGGGAGCGACCTGGGCGGCTCCCTGCGCAACCCGGCCAGCTTCTGCAACGTGGTGGGCTTCCGCCCCTCCCCGGGCCGCGTGCCGGTGTGGCCCGCCGGCATCGGCTGGTGGGGGCTCTCCGTGCAGGGCCCCATGGGGCGCACGGTGCAGGACGTGGCCCTGCTGCTGAGCGCCCTGGCGGGGCCCGACGCCCGCTCGCCCATCGCGCAGGCCGAGCCGGGCTTTGCCTTCCGCACGCCCCTCAAGCGCAACTTTCGCGGCGTGCGCGTCGCCCTGAGTACGGACCTGGGCGGCCGGCCCGTGGATCCTGAGGTGGCCAGGATCGTCCGCGCCCAGTGCAAGGCGCTCCAAAGCCTGGGCTGCACCGTGGAGGAAGCCCATCCCGACTTCTCCGGCGCCGACGAGGTGTTCCAGGTGCTGCGCGCCTGGAAGTTCGCCCAGGATCACGGCGAGGAGCTGAAGCAGCACCGGCACCTGATGAAGGACACGGTGATCTGGAACACCGAGGCGGGGTTGAAGCTGACGGGCGGGGACGTCTCCCGCGCCGAGACCACGCGCACGGCGATCTACCACCGCTTGCGCGAGTTCATGGAGCGCTACGAGTACTTCCTGCTGCCCGCCGCGGCCGTGCCGCCCTTCCCCATCGAGCAGCGCTACGTGACCGAGATCGACGGGGTGAAGTTGAAGACCTACATCGACTGGATGTGGCCGTGCTACTGCATCACCATCACGGGGCATCCGGCCGTCAGCGTGCCCGCGGGCTTCACGGCGGGCGGATTGCCCGTGGGACTGCAGATCGTCGGCCGGCACCAGCAGGACTTCGCCGTGCTGCAACTGGCCCTCGCCCATGAGCAGGCCACCCGCGTGGGCGAGACCCGGCCCAAGGTGGCGGCGTGAGCGCGGGGACGCTGCCGGCAGCGGGGTTGGCCGCCCGTTGGGCGCGCTGGCCTTTGCGGGGGTGGGCGACCCGCCTGCGCCTGCTCGCCGGGCTCACGATGTTCACGTTCGTCTCGACCCACCTGCTCAATCACTCCCTCGGGCTGGTCTCGCTGGACGCGATGCTGGCGGGCCAGCGCGTGTTCTTCGCCGCCTGGCACGGTCTGCCCGGCTCCTCCCTGCTCCTGCTGGCGCTGCTCACGCACCTCACCCTCGTGCTCTACAAGCAGGTCGTGCGGCGCACGTTGCGCATGCCGTGGGTGGAGGGCATCCGCATCCTGCTGGGGTTCACCACGCTCTACGCGCTGCTGTACCACGCCGTGCCGAACGTCGTGTTCCGCCTGGTCTTCGGCAAGCCCCTGCTCTACCCGGACTTCCTGCACACGCTCTCGGCGGATCCGTGGCTGCTCGCCAACCAGTTGACCCTGGTCACGGCCGCCTGGAGTCACGGCTGCATCGGGCTGCACCTCTGGCTGCGCCTGCGGGCGCCCTACCGCCGCGCCCTGCCCGTGATCATGGCCGTGGCCGTGCTGGTGCCGGCGCTGGCGTTGCTGGGCGTGCTGAGCGGCGCGCGGGAGGCCGACGAGCGGGCCGGGCACGCGTCGCCCGGCGGCAGTTACGGCTCCTCTGGCGCGTCCGCGGGGGGCGATTATGGATCGTCCGCAACTTCCGGCGACTATGGTTCCTATGGTGCATCCGACGCGTACGGCGGTGGCGGGACCACCGTCTTTGACCTGCATTGGCTGCACGTCTCATCGCTGGTGGGGGTGACGGTCTTCTTCGCCTCGCTCATCGCGATCCGCCTGGGCCTGCAGGCGTGGGAGCGGCGCCGCGGCCAAGTGACCGTCCGCTATCCCGGGGGCCGCCAGGTTTCGGCGACCCGGGGGGCGTCGGTCCTCGAGATCAGCCGCATCGGCCGGGTGCCTCACGCATCGGTGTGTGGGGGAAGGGGCCGCTGCTCCACCTGCCGCGTGCGGGTGGATGCCGGGTGGGAGCACCTGCCCGCCCCGGATGACGAGGAGGTGCGCCTGCTGGGCCGCATCAAGGCGCCGGAACGGGTGCGGCTGGCCTGCCAACTCCGCCCGGAGAGCGACATTGCCGTCACTCTGCTGGTGCCCGCCAATGCCCGCCCCCGGGACGCCCTGCCCTACGACCGGATGCTCTTCGGCAGCGAGCAGGAGATCGTGATCCTGTTCGCCGACTTGCGCGGCTTCACCAAGATGTCCGAGAACAAGCTGCCCTACGACGTCGTGCACATCCTCAACCAATATTTCGCCGAGATGGGCGAAGCGATCGAATCGGCGGGCGGCTACCTGGACAAGTTCATCGGCGACGGAATCATGGCGCTGTTCGGACTGCGCGACGGCGTGCAGGCGGGCGCATTGAACGCGCTGGCGGCGGCGCGCGCCATGGGGCGGCGCCTGGATGAGTTGAATGGCCGCCTCACCCTGGATCTCGCCCAGCCGCTGCGCCTGGGCATCGGCATCCACGTGGGCCACGTGATCGTGGGCGAAATGGGCTACAAGCGGGCCACGTCTCTCACGGCCATCGGCGACGCGGTGAACGTGGCAAGCCGGCTGGAATCCGCCACCAAGATCGCCAACTGCCAATTGCTGGTCTCCGCGGACGTCGCGGCGCGGGCGGGCGCGGACCTGTCCGCGTTTCCGTTGCAGGAACTGAAGGTGCCGGGCCGGGCGGAGGCTCTGCGCGTCTACGTCATCGCCGCGGCCGTGGATCTGCCCGCGCTGGCCGGGGGGGCGGCGTTGCCCGGCGGAGGCGTGGTGCGCGGCGCGACGGACCGTCCCGTCTAGCGGAGGATCTCCGCGTCGAGCGCGCCTTTGAGCCAGGATTCCAGGGCGGGCAATCCGAGCGACAGGCGGCCCTGGGCGAGCAACTCCCGCAGCGTCTGCACGGCCGGCGGAATCTTGGCCAAATAGTCCGCCTTGCCCATGCTCACGGCGATGCGGGCATAGGCGCCCAGCGCCTGCATGCGGCGCACGAGCACGAAGGCGTAGAAGTCCCGCAGAAACGGCTCACGCTCCGGGCGCACGCCC
>JBGPEV010000249.1:0-5324 GCA_041482995.1 bacterium
CACAGCAATGGGTTCGATCCATTGTGACACCTTGCAGGCCGGGCGCTTCGCAAGATCCGTCTGAATCCGGGGAAACGTTGACGGTGACAGTCCAAGTGAGCTGGGAGTCTTCGCTGGACCTGGTTTTCTCTTAAATGCCTATGGCATTTGCTCAGCAACGTCGGCACGCGGCCCGCCGCACCCCACCCCGGCCCCTTGCGGGGCCTGCCCCTCCCCGTAAACGGGAGAGGGGCAGCCTGTGATCGGCCCAGAATCGAGTCCCTCCACGTTTACGGGGAGGGACAGACCCGCCAACGGCGGGTCAGGGTGGGGTCCGGACGCAAACCGAACGCTCATGACTGAGCTAAAGGCATAGGCATTTTCTCTTATTCCTGTTCGCATTTGATCGTTCATCATCGACCTGTCGTAGGGGCATGGCATGCCATGCCCCTACGGTGCGGAAATTTTCACGAATGAATGCGAAATGGAATTAGATCCTCCGCGCCGATACACAGAATAGCAAGATACGATCAAATGTCAAGTTCTGGAAAGTCGAGCACCACCGCTCCTTCGCCGCTCCTATCCCTAGCGATAGCCCCGAGACTTGAGCAGCGCCAGGATGGCGTCAGCCTGCTGGTCGGCACTGTGCTCCGCGCCCACGACGGTGCCGCCGCTGCCGGACGGCAGGATGACCAGGGCGCGGATCCGCTCCTCCGCGCTGAGGGTGGCGGGCAGCACCGTGTGGCGCTTGACGCGGGGAATCGGTGCCCGTGCGGTCGTTGCCGCCCGGGGTGGGGCGGCCAATTCCGCGCTGGCGTGGGCAATGGCCGCGGTGCGGCTGCGCAGCCAGGCGGGCAGGCCGGCGTCGGGCGGGCCGGGCAAGTGGGGCGGGATCGACAGCACGGCGGGCGCCGCCAGTTCCATGCGCTGGGCATACCCGCGTTCCAACTCGGCCACAACGCGCCAGCCTCCGGCAATAGGCTCCACTTCCGTCACGCGGTGGGCATAGGCGGCCCCCAGCGCCTGGGCGAGAAACGCGCCGAAGCACTCGTGCCCGGAGTCTCCGCTGCGCTGCCCCACCAGCACCAGCGCCGGTGCCAGGGGTCGCAGAGCCGCCGCCGCGGCATGGGCGTGCAGGCGGGTCGTCTCGGCGGAGCCGTCCAGGTCCAGGGGGCGGTCGGCGGGCCAGTCCGCGTGCCACACCCTTAGGGCAGCGGTCGCGCCCCAGGCCAGGGCATCGCGCAGCAGCCCCTCCCACGCGGGCGGCCCCACCGCGAGCGCCTGCACCTGAACGGGGGAGGACTGTGCCGGCAGCCGCCGGGCCACCTCCAACGCCAGTCCCAGGGCGGAGCGGTCCGCGGGATTGAGCATGGGCTCCCGGCCGTCCGGATTGACGGCCCGGCCGGAACTTTGCAGCCGCAACGCCGTGTCCGTGCGCCACACGGCCTTCAAACAGGTGACCAGGAGCACGGGCGGTCAAGCCCGGCCGGGGCCGGAGCCTGCGCCGGCCGGCGGGGCGCCGAAGATGCTGCTGAGGTGGGTCAATAGGTCCATGATGCGGGTCTTGTCCACGAAGCCCACGGAAAACTCCGCGACGAACTCGTGCTCCTCCTTGGTCAGTTGCGCCGCGCTGAGGACGATCACGGGCAGCTTCGCCAGCTTGGGGTTCCAGCGGATATTCTCCAGCACTTCGATGCCGGACCGCACCGGCATCATCACGTCCAGCACGACCGCGCCCAGGTCCTCGGACTCCAGCAGCTCCAACGCTTCGACGGCACCGGCGGCCGTGCGCACCTGGTAGCCCGCCCGGGTGAGCAGGGTGGTGAGCAGGTCCAGCACCTGCCGGTCGTCATCCACCACCAAAACCTTGCGTTCCATGTCGCGCATCCTCTCGCAACGGCAAACGGGTCAGGCGGGCCGCCGCCGGCCGCCCTGGCCGCTACGGGTCTCCGGCTTCCCATGCCGCGCCAGGTGCAAACGGGCGGGCGGGCGCACGGCCCCTTCGGCGCACAACACCGCCAGACAACCGAGCGTGGCGTCCGTGGGCGACTTCGCCTGATACTCAATTCGCACTGCCGCACCGTTCGTAGCGGGGTTTCACCGGCGCAGCCGGCCTCGAAGCAGTCTCAAAATTCGCCAACCGCTTCGGACCGCCCCCTGAGCCGCGCGCCGAAGGCTTGCCGAAGGCGCCAGCAACGGGGCGCAGGTCCGTCCCCCTCCGTAAACGAAGGGGGAGGAAGTTCGCCCCAGTGGTCGTTTTTCACTCCCCCTTCTCCGTTTGCGGAGAAGGGGGCCGGGGGGATGAGGTGCTGTTGGGCACGCGCAAACCTATTTTTGAGACTGCTTCTAGTCCGCCAACTGGGCGGGCAAGGGAAACGAGACGCGCTCGTCGATCACCTCCCGCTCCACCACCCGGGCGGCGCGGTCGCGGGCCAGGCGCGTGACCAGGTCCTGCACCACGTCCTCGGGCGCCGAGGCCCCGGCGGTGACGCCGATGCGCCGCGCGCCCTTGAGCCATTCCGGCCGCAGGCCCTGGTAGGAGTCCACCAGGTACGCCGGCACGCCGCGGGCCCGGGCCACCTCGACCAGCCGGTTGGAATTGGAGCTGTTGGCCGACCCCACCACCAGGATCACGTCGGCCTCCCCGGCCAGCGCTTGCACGGCATTCTGGCGGTTCTGCGTGGCGTAGCAGATATCGTCCTTGCCGGGCCCCACCAAGGCCGGGAAGCGGCGGCGCAATACGGCGAGGATCGCGCGCGTGTCGTCCATGGAAAGCGTGGTCTGCGTGAGATAGGCGACGCGGGACGGATCGGCGGCCGCTACCCGCTCGGCGTCCTCCACCGTGCCCACGACGCGGATGTGCTCCGGCGCCTCGCCCAGGGTGCCGAGCACTTCCACGTGGTTGCGGTGGCCGACCAGGAAGATCGTGCGGCCCTCCTTCGCGTAGCGCCGCGCTTCCACGTGCACCTTGGTGACCAGCGGGCAGGTGGCGTCCAGCACGTCCAGGCGAAAGCCCTGCGCTTCCTGGTGCGCCGCGGGCGCGACCCCGTGGGCGGAAAAAATCACCCGCGCACCGGGCGGCACCGCGTCCAGTTCCTCGACGAAGACCGCTCCGAGCCGTTCCAGCCGTTCCACCACGTGGGAATTGTGGACGATGGCGTGCTTCACGTAGACCGGCGCGCCGAACTTCTCCAACGCCTTTTCCACGATGGCGATGGCGCGCTCCACCCCCGCGCAAAAGCCGCGCGGCCGCACGAGCAGGATTTCCGTTTCCGTCGGCTGCGGCGTCGTTGCGTTCATCGCGGTCGTGTGCGGCATGGCTGGCGGAACCCCTGGTGCCCTGGGTTTCACCCCCTTCCGGAGGATGAATCGGCCCACAGTAGAAGGCCGCCCAAAAATCGCAAGCGCGATTCCCTGTTGACAGGGAATCATTCATTGCCAAGGAGCGTCAAGCCGCGCCCGCGGCGGCTGGAATTACTAATCAGAGCACTATATAGTTGACATTCCTTCTGGATTTTGCGATGAAGGGGCATGAAAACGCCCGATGCCCGCAGTCTGTCCGCCGAGGCGCAGGAAGCTCTGCGCGTTCGGGTGGTGCATGCCGTGGTTGTGGAACGGATGCCTCAATCCCACGCAGCGCGAGCATTCAATGTGTCGCGCACGGCGGTTTACAACTGGGTTCAGGCGCACCGTCGTGGAGGCCGCATGGCGCTGCGACGCCGGCCCCGTGGCCGTCCGCCGCGTCCTCGCTTGGCTGGGCATCAGGCCGCGACGATCGTGCGCATGATCAGCGACCGATGCCCCGACCAACTCAAGCTGCCCTTCTCCCTCTGGACACGGCAGGCCGTGCAGCAGTTGCTTGCCGAGCGCTTTGGCATTCAGGTCTCGGTGTGGACCGTGGGCCGGTATTTGAAGCGCTGGGGCTTTACGCCGCAAAAGCCTGTGCGCCGGGCCTATGAGCAGAATCCGCAGGCGGTCGAACAATGGCTCAAGAAGGACTATCCGGCCATTCGCAAGCGGGCCAAGGCGGAGCGCGCGGAAATCCATTGGGGGGACGAGATGGGCTTGCGCTCGGACTATCAAGCCGGGCGCAGCTACGGACGCCGGGGCCGGACTCCGGTGATCCCAGGCACCGGCCAACGCTTCAGCTGCAACATGATCTCCACCATCACCAATCGAGGGCGGTTGACGTTCAGGGTGTTCAAAGGGTCCTTCAACACTCCCGTGATGATTTCCTTTTTGAAACGCTTGCTGAGGCAGGTGTCCCGCAAGATCTTCTTGGTGCTTGACGGGCATCCGGTCCATCGCTCCATCGCACTCCGCCGATGGTTGGAGGACCACGCCAAGCGCATCGAACTGTTCTTCCTGCCCGGCTACAGTCCTCAACTCAACCCCGACGAACTGCTCAATCACGATGTCAAAGTCAACGCCTTGGGCCGCAAGAGGCCGCAAGACCAGGCCGAAATGATCGGCTCTGTGCGCTCTCACCTGCGCGGTAGGCAGCGCCAGCCGAAAATTGTACGAAACTATTTTCACGAGCCTCATGCCATGTATGCGGCGGCCTAAGTGTAAACTATTGAACGCTCTTGTTAGTAATTGGGACCCTTTCCTGTATCAAGCATTCCGCAGAAATCGAACGGAATCACACCTTCCTCATGCAGCATACCTTCACGGCAACCTGGCGATTGGGTACTGCGCTGAACACAAAGTCAGGAGTGCCAACGGTTCAGTGTGTGGGCGATGCGGAAAGCCACTGATGCCGTCAGCACTGCTTTACCCGGTCGCCCAGAAAAATTACTCGGCGGACTTCTTCATCTCGACTGAATGGGGTGCCCTGCGTCAATACCTTGGAGCGGCGTTTGTCTTGACCATCTTTGGATATGGAGCGCCGACCTCCGATATTGAGGCGTTGGAGTTGATGCAATCTGCGTGGGGAGACCGTTACCATCGCGATCTTGAGGAGATCGAAATAATTGATCTCAAGCCACAGAATGAGCTTAAGCAAACTTGGGCCCCTTTTATTCACACCCATCACTACCGCACTGCCAATGACTTCTACTCTTCCATTTTGGCGAGTTTCCCGACCCGTACGTGCGAATCGCTATGGCAAGAGCTCATGGAAATCGAATTTTTGAACTACGGGTGTCGTATCCCGCGATCCGCGCCGTTTGAAGAGTTGTGGAATTGGCGCAGAGCACTCCAATCCTAACTGGCCGGCTCGATTCAACGATGAAGAAATTGTTGGGAATTTGGTCGTGAAATCAAATCGCATCTACTTCGAGTGGCGTGACGATGCGGCCTTCAACGTCGAAATCGTGGACTATCATGAGTGAAAACTCGCCATG
>JBGPEV010000250.1:0-5309 GCA_041482995.1 bacterium
AGGGGAAGAAAGGGTGTACCGGCACCATCAGGCTGGCAGCGCCCTTCCAGGACCGTGAACCGAGCCCGGTCCAGCTCCTTGCGAAACTCGTGCATCAGCCGGCTCTTGCCCATTCCGGCCTCGCCTACGATAGTCACAAATTCCCCGCGGCCTTGCGCAGTCCGATCTCCGCACTTTCGCAGCACTTCCATTTCCTCGGACCTGCCGGAATACGCGGTGAATCCGCGGTCGGCCATCACCTCGAATCGGCTCTGCGCTTCCGTGGCCGCTACGATGCGGTGCGGCACGATCGGCTCGGCCTTGCCCTTGAGACGTACCTGCGGCAGCACCTCGGTTTCGAAGTATCCGGCGACGCGGGACCTGGTGGCTGGACTGACGACGATGGTGTCCGAGGCGGCATGGGCAGCCAAGCGCGCCCCCGTGTTTACCGTGTCCCCGGTCAGGCCGAAGGTGCCGTCCCGGCGGTCGCCTGTACTCGTGACAACCAGCCCAGTGGAGATGCCCGTGTGCAAGCGCAGCGGATGCCCAATTCGTTCCTCGGCACCTGGGCTCATGGCGCGCACGAGCGCGTGGAGATCGAGCGCTGCGCGGATAGCCCGCACGGGATCGTCCTCGTGCGCGGAGGGTATCCCGAACACGGCCACCACTTCGTCGCCGATGAATTGATTGATCACGCCGCCATACCGCGTGACGATCACCTCGGCCTCCAACTTGATACGCGCCATTAGACGCGATACTTCCTCAGGGTCCAGCTTCTCGTTCATCGCAGTGTAGCCGGACAAGTCCGAGAACAGCACCGTGGCATCACGCCGTTCTCCCTCGGGAGGCGCTCCCTTCTCAAGCGCGGCGCGGGGCAGGGCTTCTTCGGCAACCGATTGTCCGCAGGAGATGCAGAAACTGGCCTGGTCCGGCAGCGCCGCGCCGCAACGTACACAGTTGCGATCCAGGACGGTACCGCAGGCGAGACAAAACCGTGCACGGGGGGGATTGACCTGACGGCACTTGGTGCAATCCATGGTGCCCTCTCAAAGAATTCGTGGCTTTCGTTGCAGCTAGAGAAGCTTTGGCATTCGGAGTACGCGGAAGTTCGAGGCAGGTGTGGGCGACCTCCTTGTATGCTCTAGCACAAGCCTCCACCCACTGCCTCTTTCTCATGTGTCCGGTCCAAAGACCTTGCACGCGAGAAGGAGCCAAACGAAGAAAGCCTCGGCGACTACACCGGCGTTTGCCAGATGATCTCCGGATATCAGGTGGATCGGCTCCTTTCATGCCCCTGCTGCTATGAGCCTCAATCCCAAATCCGCTTGGCGCCTGTATGGATACCACTTTCAAGGGCCGCGTTAGTGGCCTCGCATCTCGAACGCGGCTCAGAGGGCGGGTGTCGTCCAATAACGGCCATACCGTGGACAAAGACACGGGTGTCGAAAGGTTGGAGCGAGCTGGTTTGACCGCCGCACAAGATGTGCTGCTGATCAAAGGGGCTGCCTCGCGCGACCGGCTTGTACGCTACCTCACAAAAATTCGGCCCAGCGAAGCGCTTGGCGCCGCATGGCGCTGAGCCCGGCTGAACCCCCCGCGAAGCCCTGGCAGAGGCCCGTGACGGTCACGATATTTCATTGACCTGGCACGGCAAAACAGCATCGAACAGACATGGGCGCCGGCCAGGAAAGCGGGCAGGCTCAGGGGTAGCGCTCGGAGGCGAGTTCGCGCCGAACGGAATGTGTGGCGCAATTCGCGTGTACGTAGGACAAGGGGGACACGGCGTGGCCGACCAGGCAGCCTCCGCAGCCAACGTCGATTCCGGACCCATGAAGATCGCGATCATCGGCACGGGAATATCCGGGCTGGCCGCCGCGCACGCGCTGTACCGCGAGCACGAGCTGACGCTGTATGAGGCCAATGACTACGTGGGCGGGCACGCGCACACGGTCGATTGCGAGTTGGACGGGCGGCGCTACGCGGTGGACACGGGATTCATCGTCTTCAATGACCGCACCTATCCCCACTTCCAGTGCCTCTTGGCCGAGCTTGGGGTCCCTACACAGCCCACCGAAATGAGTTTCAGCGTGCGCTGCGAGAGCACGGGCCTGGAGTACAACGGGAATTCCCTCAACACGCTGTTCGCCCAACGCCGCAACCTGGTCAATCAGCGCTTCCTGGGCCTGATCCTTGATATTCCGCGCTTCAACAGGGAGGCGCCGCGGGTGATGGAGGGCGCCGCCGGGCCGGCGGGGCCCGGATAACTTGACCTTTTTGTCCGAATTGTAGAGAACGGAGCCGGACCGGGCCCCCGATCCCCGAGCCTGTTGCTCCAACCCTATCCGCAAGAACTCATGCCTGGCGCACCCCGTGCCTCCGAGCCAGCCGCGCGCCTTGCCGTTCGCCCCGCCGCGGCGGACTGGGTGGAGCGCGCCATCCTGCCCTTGGACCGGCTGTTCAACTGGCTCTACACCTCGCGCTACAATCCGCTCTACCAGAGCGGCACGCTGGTCGTCCTGTGTCTGGCCGTCCTGATCGTCACAGGCCTGTATACGCTGCTGATCTACCGCATCGGCGCGCCGTACGAATCCGTCGAAGCGCTGGAGGCGCAGTGGTGGGCAGGCCGTTGGATTCGCGCCCTGCACACCTACGCCGCGGATACCGTGATCGTGCTGGTGGCCATTCACCTCCTGCGCATGCTGTTTCAGGGCCGCACGTGGGGGCCCCGCGCGTTGGCCTGGATGACAGGGGTGGTCCTGTTGGGGGGCCTGCTTCTCACAGGCTGGACGGGCATGGTGCTGGTGTGGAACCGGCAGTCCCAATTGCTGGCCACGCAGGGGGCGCGGCTGCTCGACGTCTTGCCGATCTTCTCCGAGCCGATCCAGCGCAACTTCGTCAGCACCGCCGGGGTGGCCGCCTCTTTCTTCTTCCTCAACCTGCTGGTGCACATGCTCCTGCCGCTCTGGGTGGCGGGCATGCTGTGGCTGCACACGCTGCGGCTCAACAGGCCCCGCTTGCTGCCGCCCCGGCGCCTGGCGCTGTGGATGGTGGCAGCCCTGTTCTTGCTGGCCGTGGCGTTCCCGGTGGGACTCATGCCCAAGGCCTCCTTTTCCGTAATCGTGGGGCAGGTGCCCCTTGACCTTTTCTACAACGCCTGGCTCATTCCCGCCCGCCACCTTCCGGCGTGGATCACGTTGTCCGCTTGGTCGGCGGCCGCGGCGGCGCTGCTCTCCGTGCCCTGGTGGTGGAAGCCCGGCACGGCCCAGGCCCTGGTGCCGGCCGTCAACGACGAGGACGTGTGCACGGGTTGCACGCAGTGCTATCAGGACTGCCCCTACGAGGCGATCGCCATGGTCCCCGCGCCGCCGGGGAATACGGCCACCCGGCTGGTGGCCCGGGTCGACCCGGCGCTCTGCGTCAGTTGCGGCATTTGCGCGGGATCGTGCGCACCGATGATCATCGGCCCGCCCGGACGGACCGGGCGCGATCTGGTGAACCAAGCGCAGCGCCTCGCGCAGGGCGTTGCCCCCGCGCCCACGGATGTCGTGGTGCTGGCGTGCGCCCAAGGGCTGGAAGAACGGTTGCGGCGCGCCGCCCTGCCCGGAGCCCACGTGCTGACGCAGCACTGCGCGGGTGCGAGCCACACCTCCGCGATCGAATTCCTTCTGCGGCGGGGCTTCGGCGGGGTGTACGTGCTGGCCTGCCCGGAGCGCGACTGCTTCTACCGCTTCGGCACGCGCTGGATGGGCGAGCGCCTGTTTCATGACCGTGAAGCGGAACTGCAGGAGCGGGTCGACAAGCGACGGGTGCGGCTCGCCGGATTTTCCAAGGCCGACTGGCCCGCGGCCCGGGCCGATCTGAGCCAGTTCCAGGAAGCCGTGCGGCAAATGGCCCATTTGGGAGCGGCGGAAGAACAGGTCGACCTGCTAACGGAGTGCGAACCGGTGGAGCTTCCTCGTGTTGGGCAGCGGCGTTAGGTGGGTGTTGCGGCTGGCCCTGCCCGCGCTGTTCCTGGCGGGCATTCTGGCCCTGGGCCAACTGCCCGTGGGCCAGGCGCCCAGTCAGGGGATGGTGCGCCTCATCGGCCGCATGGTCGGTGCCCGCGTGCGGGTGTGCCGCGACCTGACCCGCGAGGAACTGGCGAAGATTCCCAAGCACATGCAACTGGGCGGTCAGACTTGCGAGCAATCCCCGCTCCCCTATCGTCTCCAGGTCTGGATCGGCGATCAATTGCGTGTTGACGAGAATCTGCGTCCGGCGGGCATCCGGGGCGACCGCCCCCTGTATGTGCAGCAGGAGTGGCTACTCGAGCCCGGCATCTACCCGTTGCGAATCCGCTTCGCACCCGGGCCCGCCCGCCCACCCACGGGGGGCGAGGCCGGGCTCGCTGAGCGGGCCTTGGCCCAGGCGCTGGGCGCTGCCGCGCATTTCGACCTGGATGAACTCGTGGACGTGCGCGCGGGCCGGGTCTTCCTGCTGGAACTGGACGAGCCGGCCCGCCGTTGGATGAACTACGGTAACGGGCGCTAGTGGTACGTCACGCGTTGTTTTTCGGTTAAGTCGAAGGCGCGTGCCAACGCGTTACCTCTGCCCCCGGCCCCCTCCCCCTAGGGTGAGGGGGTGTCACGCCCTGGCGTGACGGGGGAGAGGCGACACGCGGGGCATCCAGGTAGCGAATGACCCCAAGGCTAAACCCTGACTCACCGCTAGCCCACTTTCCACAACTGGGAAAGAATCTTCCAGTTGGTGAAGTAGTAGACCACAAACACGCCCAGGAATATGAACACCAGCACCAGGGTGCCCGGCGTGGCCGGGTGATGGGTCACCTCGGGCCGATCCTGGATCGGCAGCCGCAGCACTCCCTGAGGCACCGCGGCTTTGCCCGACCGCAGGTCCGCCTCGGTCAACGGCTTGCCGAAGAACACGGATAGCACGGTGATCAGGATGTAGCTGACGCCGCCGAGGAATGCCAAGGTGCCTCCCAGGGCCAAGATCCCCAGGAACACGTCAACGGCGGGAGGAAACTCCACGGAAAACGGCGCAGACGTAAAGGAGATGTCCCAGTGCCGACGCGGCACGCCAAAAATGCCGGAGAGGATCATGCCCGTGGCCAGCAGCGTGATGCCCAGCCCGAACAGATAGGGCTGAATGCGCGCCAGCCCCATCCAGACGATCTGCCTGCGCCAGATCAGGGGAATCACGTAGTAGGTGAGGGCCATGAAGGCCAGCGCGGTGCCGCCCACGACGGTGGTGTGGAAGTGCCCCGTCACGCGCAGGGTGTTGTGGGCGATGATGTTGATCTGCTCGGTGCCGATCGTCACGCCCGTCAC
>JBGPEV010000251.1:0-5303 GCA_041482995.1 bacterium
CGATCTCGGTGACGTTCTTCATCATCGGGCTGATCCCCGACTTGGCCGCCATGCGCGACCGCGCCACCGGCATCCGCAAGCTGATCTACACGTCCCTGACGGCGGGGTGGAACAATTCCTACCAGCAGTGGGTGCACTACACGCGCGGTTACCTGCTGTTGGCGGCCTTCGCGACGCCCCTGGTGTTCTCGGTGCACTCGATCGTGTCCTGGGACTTCGCCATGTCGCTGATTCCCGGCTGGCACACGACGATCTTCGCGCCCTACTTCGTGGCGGGGGCCATTTTTTCCGGCCTGGCGATGGTGCTGACCATCGTGATCCCCATGCGCACGGTCTTCCAGTTGCAGCACTACATCACCGACCACGTGCTGCAGAGCATGGCGCGCGTGATCCTGTTCACCTCCGTCATCGTGGGCTACGCCTATACCAGCGAGGCCTTTATCGCTTGGTACAGCGGCAACCCGTTCGAGCGCGGCATCTTCTATTTCCGGGCCTTCGGGGAGATCGGCGACATGTCGCCCTTCAAGGCCAAGGGCGACATCGGCTTCCCGACCATCGCGTACTGGCTGATGGTGTTCTGCAACGTGGCGGCCCCGCTGCCCCTCTGGCGCTGGAAAATCCGCAACAACGCCATCGCCCTGTTCATCATCGCGATCCTGATCAACATCGGGATGTGGTTCGAGCGCTTCAACATCGTCGTCAGTTCGCTGCAGCGCGACTTCATGCCCAGCAATTGGGGTGATTACCATTTCACCATCACGGAATGGGGCATCACCGTGGGGAGCTTCGGCTTCTTCTTCACGCTGTTCCTGCTGTTCATCCGCGCCATGCCCGGGATGGCGATCGTGGAGGTGAAGGAGAACCTGGAGCCGCCTTTGCGGCATCCCGCCGCGCACCATTAGGGCGCGAAAAGGCGCCGGCACCACGAGGGTGCGCAAAAGGCGCCGGCATCACGGGCGCCGCGCACCAGGACCGGAACCACGAGCACCTGCAACGGAAAGGACCGCAAGCACATGGGCAAATTCAACGGCGTCTGGGGCACCTACGCCTACCTGGACGATGCGGCGGCCGCGGTGGCCGCCCTGCGCCAGCAGGGCAAGGACTACAGCGTGCTCACCCCCTGTCCGCGGCACGAATTGGTGGAAGCGATGGGCCATCCCCAGAGCAGGATCCCCTTCATCACCCTGTTCTGCGGGGCGGCGGGCATCTTCTTCGGCTACGGCCTGCCCTCCTGGACGGCCCTGGACTGGGTGCTGCCCGTGAGCGCGAAGCCCATCGTCGGCCTGCCCGCCTTCACCATCTTCGGCTTCGAGCTGATGGTGCTGCTGGGCGGGATCGGCACGGCGCTGTCGATCCTGGCACTTGGGCATCTGGACCTGCTGCGCAAAAAGCTGCCGGCCTCGCCCAAGTTCAAGAGCTACAACCGCTTCTCCGTGGACCGCTTCGGGGTGGTGGTGCGCTGCGCTGCGGGGGACGCGGACGCGGTGGAATCCCTGTTGCGCCAACACCAGGCCGAGGAGGTGGTCCGTGAATCCTAAGCCGCGCCGCTTCCGGATCTACCTCGCCGGGGCCTTGGCCGGGCTGCTCACGGTGGGGTTGATCGCCCTCGTCTTTGGCGCGGCCGAGACGCCGCCCCGCGAGGCTCCGGACTACCAGCGCTATGACCTGAAGCATCCCTGGTTCGACGGGCTGGACTGGGACTGGTTCTTGGACATGTTCAACCAGCCGTCGATCAAGCCCCAGCAGGAAGGTACGTTCCAGCAGTTCCCCCTCGATTCGGTGCCGCGCACGGGCGTCGAGCCGTTCATTGCCGCCGATGCCAAGGTCGGCAACCAACTGGCGCGCGACGTGGTGCCGAAGAATCCCGTGCCGTCCACGCCGGCATCGGTCGCCCGCGGCAAGTTCATCTTCGAGACCTTTTGCGGCGTCTGTCACGGCAACACCGGCATGGGCAGCGCGCTGCTGGCCAAAGGCATGCCCGCCCCGCCGATCGGACCGCTGCTCTCCGTGCTGAGCGAGGCCCACCTCTATAACAAGGCGCTCTACGGCGGGCCGTTGATGCCGGCCTATGGTTTCCAGACCAGCGCCACGGAGCGCTGGGACGCGGTCAACTACATGAAGAGCCCGCAATTCGGAAAATAGGGTCGCACCGCGGAACAACCGCCAGCCTCGACACAAAGGGCACAAAGGACACGCGGGTACACAAAGAACGGCACTATTTCGACTGGCTGATCGCCCAGACGGAGTCAACGAATCGATCCTGATGGTTGCCGCGACGCTCTCGGCTGCGCGGCAGCGAGAATGGAAGGTTTCTTCGTGCCCGGAGCCTGCCCTCGATCCCTTCGCGTTGCTCAAGGGTAAACTCCGCGAAGGGTGGTTCAGAAGTTAACGGAAGGAGCATCATGAAAGTCATCCTGGAACGATCCACCCTGCGGTTGCGGCCCGGTTGGAAGTCGGCGCTGTGGCTGTTCGTGGCGCTGGGGGTGGTGATGTTCATCGTTGGCGTCGCGTCCGGCCAGGCGACCCGCACGTGGCAGGCGTTCCTCATCAACACGCTGTTCTGGGGCGGCCTGGCCCAGGCGGGCGTGATGCTGTCGGTGATCTGGCAGGTCACGGACGCCAAGTGGGGCCGGCCCTATAAGCGCCTCGCGGAAGGCTTCGGCGCGTTCCTGCCGTTTGCCTTTGTCGCCTTCGTCCTGGTGATGCTGGGCGCCAAGAACGTCTACGAGTGGGTCAGCCACCCCATGGCGGTCAAGGCGGGTTGGCTGAACATGCCGTTTTTCGCCACGCGGCAGGTGATCGCGCTGCTGGTGCTGTTCGGACTCTCCTGGGTCTACGTGCGCAACGCGGTAAAGCCCGATCTGGCGCTGGCCCAGCAACTCATTCCCGGTTGGGGTGGGGCCTATGCCAACAAGGTGCTGGCGTCCTACGGCGACCATGAGAGCGAAGTGCGGCGCCTGGAGAAACGGGCGCGCCGGCTGGCCCCGGCGCTGGGCATCCTCTATGCCCTGATCATCTCCCTGGTGGCGTTCGACTGGGTCATGTCCCTGGACCAGGAGTGGTACAGCACGCTCTTTGGCGTGTTCTTCTTCGTGGGCGGCCTGTACACGGCCCTGGCGTTGCTGCTGATCCTGGTGACCGTCACCCGCAACAAGCCGGGGCTGGCGGAGTACATGACCATCAACCGGCACAACGATCTGGGCAAGCTGACCTTCGCCATCGCCATGCTCTATACGTACATGGCGTTCTCGCAATATCTGGTGATCTGGTACAGCAACCTGCCGGAAGAAGCGCCCTTCCTGGTGATCCGTTCCATCGAGCGCACGCCCTGGTATCCGCTCTTCTGGACGCTGTTCGTGGTGCTGTTCATCTTCCCGTTCCTGGGCCTGATGCCCCGCACCGTGTGCCGCACCCCGGCGCTGACGGCGGTCGTTGGCGTGATCCTGTTCACCGGGCAGTGGTGGGCGCACTACCTGCTGGTCGTGCCTTCCGAGCAGCTCAGCCAGGGCGGGGACTACCACGTCCTCTTCGGGCTGCCCGAAATCCTGCAGACGGTCGGCTTCGGGGGGGCCTTCTTCCTGGCCTTCTTCACCTTCATGGGCAAAGTGCCGGTGTTGCCCATCTCCGACAAGCACCTCTGCAAAAGCTGGCACGGCCATTAGCCGCCACGTGCCCGCCGGCCTGGGAGGCGGGCGCCTCCACGCGAACGGCCGCGGGCCGGTGGCCCGGCTCCCGCAGGCCTCGCCGCCGGCGCGGGGCCGGTGCCGGTTCCACCCCACCGCCTTCCGCCTTGCCTGGCCCGGCACCTGGCGCCCTGTCCGCCCATGAACGATATCGACGGCGCCGAGTCCGCCCCGCGGGAGCACAGCTCGACCCTGGGTTCGCCCCGGTTCCTGTTGGGCTTGCTGGCCACCGCCGTCGCGGCAGGCCTGTTCGCGGTGATCTTCCGCGGTGCCATCAGCTACGTGCTGGCAATGGTGACGCAAACCCGGGACGTGGTCGCGGGCATGCATCACCTGGCTTGGGGCTGGCGTCTCACGTTGCCCGCCGCGGGGGGATTGATTGCCGGACTGCTCTCGTTGGCGATCGCCAGGATTCCCAGCGGCCGCGGGGTGGGGGACGTGATGGAAGCCGTGGTGCTGGGGCGGGCCAACCTGTCCATGCGCGTCACGCTCTTCAAGTCCCTGGGCTCCTGGTTCGCCATCGCCGGCGGCGGCTCCATCGGCCGGGAGGGTCCGCTCATCCAGTTCGGCGGCGCGGCGGGCCAACTGGCCGGCACCACCCTGGGCCTGGGGCGCGACCACGCCCGCATCCTGATCGCGGCCGGCACGGCGGCGGGATTCGCCGCAGCCTACAATACGCCGTTCGCGGCGATCCTGTTCGTGCTGGAGGTCGTGTCCAACGTCGTCGTGATCGACGCCATGGTGCCCGTGCTGGTCGCCACGGTGGTCGCGACGTTCATCACCCGCTCGGTGGTGGGCGAGGGCCCCATCTATGGCGCCCGCACGTTCGCCGTGCAGACCACGAGCGAGCTCGCCGCGTTCCTGGTGCTGGGGCTGTTGTGCGCGTTGGCCGCACAGGGCTTCATGCGGCTGCTCACCCTGGGGGAACGCCTGTTCCGCCGCCCCAGCCTGCCCCTGCCCTGGCGGTCCGCGCTGGGCGGGCTGCTCGCGGGCGCCCTGGTCGTGTTCGTGCCGGAGGTGGCGGGGAACGGCTACGAGCCGCTCAACGCCGTGCTGGACGGCAAGTTCGCGGTGGGCTTCGTGGCCGTGTTGCTGGTGGCGAAGTGCCTGGCCACCACCGCGTCGGTCTCTTCCGGCAGCCCGGGCGGGGTGTTCACGCCCACGCTGCTGCTGGGCGGCGGCGTCGGCTACCTGTTTGGCGCGGGCATGCAGGCGGTCTTCGGCGCCGCAGTGGGGCCGCCCGGCGGATATGCGCTGGTGGGGATGGCCGCCACCACGGCGGCGACCATCCACGCCCCGCTGCTGGCGGCCGTCATGGCCTTCGAGCTTTCCGGGGACTACTCGGTGGTGCTGCCCCTCGTGCTGGCCACCGCCGTGGCGACCTTCGTCTCCCGCCGCCTGCGCCGGGAATCCATCTATACGGCCGAACTGGCGCAGCGGGGCATCGGTTGGGAGCAGACCATGGACGGCCGCATCGTCAGCGAGGCGGACCCGGCCGATTGCCGATCCACGCCCAAGTGACCCCGGGGGGTTGGGATCTTGCCGCCCCCCGCGGTGGGCGCCCCGGCGGGGGCCGGCCCGGCGGGCCGCGGGGAAGGCGCCACCCACCGCGCGCGAGCC
>JBGPEV010000252.1:0-5303 GCA_041482995.1 bacterium
GATGGCGGCCCCGGTGCCGTTCTCCACGTGGAGAAAGCGCTCGGGCAGCACGTCTTCCTGGGCGCTCCAGCCCTGGCGCTGGTTGAACAGCTTCTTCAAGTGGTGCAGCGTGCGGGCCGAGGCGCGCAGGTCGTCGGCCGAGACGGGCAGCCCCGTCACGGCCGACAGCATCGCCGCGCCCTCCCCATAGAGGTCCTTGATGGCCCGGCGCACGAACTTGCACAGGATGAGCGAGTCGATCACCGCCGCCTGGTCCTCGATCTCCACCATTTGCTCGATGCGCCCGTTGTCCAGGGTGAAGCGGTCCACGGTGCCGGAGAGGTCCAGGTCATAGGCGCCGCTCTTGTTGTGATCGGCCCCGCGCGAGCCGACCGCCAAGCCCAGGCCCAGGGTCTGCAGGCCGCCCGGATGGTAGCCGGGCAACTCCAGTCCCTTCACGTGGGGGGCGAAGCCCTCGCTGCCCTGGCCGATCCGCGCCGCGAGCGCACGGGAGCCGAGCGCCAGCAGCGCACCGTAGCCCTCCCGGCGGGCCGTCAGGTCGATCGCCTCCATCAGAATCTCGCGCGCGGGCCGCCGCAGGGCCGGCTCGTCCAGCAGGCCCCGCTGGGCGCATTCCAGGGCAAAGGCGAGGGTCGCGCCGAAGGTGATCGTGTCCAGCCCCACCTCGTCGCAATGCTGGGAGGCGGCGATCACCGTATCCATCTCCCAGATGTCCAGCAGGGGGCCCAGGGCGTAGACGTTCTCGTATTCCACCCGGGCCGATTGGCCGTTGGGGGTGGTGATGCGCTTCTCGCAGCCGATCATGCAGTCCGCGCAGGTGGTGCGCACCACCTTGCCTTCCGCGAAGAGCCGCTCGGCGGAAAGCCCGGCCGCGGCGGGGTTAGAGCCCTGCTGGAAGTTCTTGGTCGGGAGGATGCCCAGGCGGTTGAAGACGAGCAGGTTCCCCAGGGTGCCGGTGGTGCGGTATTTCTCGGTGCCCGGCCCCAGGCTGGCGTGTTTGAGAGCCTCGCGCAGCACGGCGACCCGCTCGGGCTCGGCGACGGCGGGCATATTGCCGCCTCGCACCGCGATGGCTTTCAGGCGCTTGGCGCCCAAGACCGTCCCCGTGCCGCCCCGCCCCGCGTGGCGGCCGTCGTGACTGAGCGTGGCATAGGGCACGACGTGCTCGCCCGCGGGCCCCGTGGCCACCACGCTCCAATCGTTCCCCCGCTCCGCGTGCAGGGCCGTCTGCGCCGCCGCCGCGGAGAGTCCCCGCCACTGGGGCGTGGGGACGATTTCCAACCCCGCGCTCGAGACGTAGAGGGTGCTCCACTCGGTGCAGGCGCCCCGGATCACGAGCGCATCCGCGCCCGCCCCTTTGCCGGCCAGGGCGAAGCCGGAAGAGATCATCGCGTCGTTGAGCCGCCCCGTGAGCGGCGACTTGCTCACCACGGCGGCCTTGGCGGTGGTGTTGAGCTGGGTGCCGGCGAGCGGCGCGAAGGAGAAAATCAACGGCGCTTCGGGCGAGAGCGGGTCGTAGCCCGCGGTTGACTCCTGCAGCAGAATCCAGGTACCCAGGCCCACCCCGCCGATCACCTGGCGCAGCACGTCCGCGGCCAAGGGCACGTCCTGGGCCGTGCCGGTGCCCAGATCGATGCGGCGGTAGCGACCGTGGTAGCCGTACATGTGAGCCTTGACGAGTGATACGAAATCACCAACAGCCCGGAAACCACAGATTACGCAGATTGCGCAGATCAAAAACTGCCCGTCCAACGCGGTAATCAAAACCCAATTTCACGTCGAGGGCGGAGTGTTGCATCTCAGATGCTCCAAGAAATTGCTGACGTGTTCCCCGATCAGTCGGCCATAGGCCAAATCTGCGGATGCACATGTTGTAAGCAGTTCAATCTGCGTAATCTGCGTAATCTGCGGATGCGCAGTTTGGTAGTCGGAGTGCGAAGCCGCAATTCAGCCTCCCACGGATGCGGAAAACAGAATCACGTGATCGCCCTCGCGGAGCGCGGTCGCCAGATCGGTGGTCACAGTGCGCCCATTGATGGAGAAGCGGAAATTTTCCGCCAGGGCGGCGCCCTCGGGCAGCAGGCGCAGTGCTTGCGGGCAGACGCGCTTGAGCACGGCCACCGCAGTGGCGATGGTCTCCGCCCGAATCGCCAGCACGTCCCGTCCCGTCTTCAGGCGCAGGCTGCCGTACAACTCCAGCGTGACCGCGGGGTGTACCGATTGGCAGACCCCGGTCTCCACCAGCGTGCGGCGGTGCTCAGCGGATGCGGCCAATTGGGTGGATGCCGCCACGTTTGTTTCCCCCCGATGTCTGCCACCGCACCCGTTGCCGGGGGTGCGCTGCATGCCGGCCCAGCGCTTCAGGCCGCCAGCGAGGAGTGTACTCCCGTGATCCCGCACCGTAAAGCAATCCGGCGCGCGCGGAAGTCGCCGCCGGCGCTGCTGCTGGCGCTGGCATTGACGCTGGCGCTGGCGCTCGCATTGCCGCCGGGGAACGCGCAGGCCGGGGAACCGGCGCCCGTGGTGCTTAACGCCACACTGGCGGCCGGGAGCGATGGCCTGCCCGCAGGCTGGCGGCATGTCACGTTCCCCCGCATTGACCGCGCCACGCGCTACCAAGTGGTGGAGGATGCCGGACGAACCGTGCTGCGCGCCCATGCCGACCGCTCGGCCTCCCTGCTGGTCTGGGAGCAGGAGTTCGACCCGCGCGAGTTTCCGTTGCTGACGTGGGAATGGAAGCTGGGCGCGACCCTCGCCGGTGCCGACCTGCGCCACAAGGCCACGGACGACGCGGCCGCGCGCGTGCTGGTGCTGTTCCCCGCGCAGCCCGGCGACGGCGGTTCGGGCGAGTCCTGGCTGCGCCGCCTCTACCGCCGGCTCTACGGGGACGACCTGCCCACGCGCGGCCTGGCCTATGTGGCGGCACCGGCCCTGTCCGCCACGGACGCGGAGGTCACGCACCAGATGCCCGCCCACCCGCTTACGGCTGGCGAACGCGCGGCGGGCGGCGAGGTGTGGCTGCCCAGCGCCTACACGTGGCACATGATGCTGCTGCCGCTACTCCCTCCCTCACCCCCGGCCCCTCTCCCTCCCTCGCAAGCGAGGGAGGGAGAGGGGGGAACGGCACCTCAATCCTCACCCCCGGCCCCTGTGTTGTTGGTGCCTCGGGCGAGTGCTCCCGCGCATCTTTCTCCGCAAACGGAAAAAGGAGAGGGGAGCACTGCACCTCAATCCTCACCCCCGGCGCCTGTGTTGCTGGTGCCTCGCGCGAGCGCTCCGGCACATCTTTCTCCGCAAACGGAAAAAGGGAGGGGGCGAACGGCGGCCCCTATCCCCGGGCCCTCCCCCGAAAGGGGAAGGGAGACCGGCCGGTGGCAGCGCTTCCGGCGCGACTTGGCGGCGGACTACCCGGCGGCGTTCGGCAAGCCGCTGCCGTCCCGGGCGCGGCTGGCCATCATGGTGGATACGGACAACACGCAGCAGGAGACCGTCAGCGAGTTCGCGGCGCTGCAGGTGGCGCGGCGATAAACACGGCGACAGAGCTGCGGCCACGGATCACACGGATGGACACGGATCACTGCAACAACGTGGCTCGCGCAAAGGAACCACAACAACTGCATTCACCACCCTTCGCGGAGTTTACCCTTGAGCAACCCGAAGGGCGCGAGGCAGGCTCCGGACACGAAGGACACAAAGAAAAATTTCTCTCCTCATGGCGGTAGGTTCGAGAAGGGCGAAGTAGCGCTCCAGAATGCTTTGTTGGCTCAAATCGTTCAATGAGTCGGCGTGAAAAAATTCGCAGTTCCGTGTGTTCCTTTCTGTCCTTTGTGTTGAGGCAGTTTGCAGTTCCGTTAGGCGCTGTAAGAGCGCCTAACAAAACTGCTGAACCACAACGAGCACAACGAACACGACGAGGATTCGATAGATGCAGTTCGGCGCGAAACGGGGCCTCAAGCCTGCTTTTCGTCGTGTGCGTTGTGCTCGTCGTGGTTCAAGGCAGGTGGCAGTTTTGTTAGGCGCTATGAAAGTGCATTAGCCACGGCCTATTGCCGGGTGCGCCGGAGCCGTCAGCATGGGCCTGGCCGGGAGCGGCTACGGCAATTCCTTCAGCAGGCGCGTGGCGGCCAACAGGTCCGGGTGGGTGAACCCTTCGGTGAAGGCTCCCAGCACGGGCTGAAGCAGGGCGTGGGCTTGCTCGCGCGCTCCGGATTCGCCCAGCAGCCGAGCCAGGCTGGTCGCCGCGCGCAATTGGAGCAGTAGGGCACCCTGGCGTTCCGACGCGGACAGGGCCGTGCGCAAGCAGCGCTCGGCTTCGGCACGATCTCCTGGCGATGCGTGCAAGAGCAACTCACCCTTCAAGCGCCAGATCTCGGGCATGTAGCAGCCGACGTGCGGCTCGCCGGATTCCGCCAGCATCTTGTTGACCAGCGCCAACGCATCCCCATGACGGCCCGCGTTGATGAGCCCACGGGCGAAGATCGCTGCCGAGAAGAGTTCCGTTCGTTTGTCCGCTTGCCCAGTGTCCCACACGGATTCCATCATCTTTAGTCCGCCGGCGGGGTCGGCGCCCTCCGCGAGCGCGGAACCCAGCAGGAAGGTGGCGTGTTGGATGGGCTGAACGAACTCGTACTTGCGGGCGACCCGCAGCATGGCTTCCGCATGTTGGCGGGTCGCTTCAGGGTCGGCCAGGATGTAAAACGAGTACGCCGCGGTGTAGTGGGAATAGGCGTTGCTGAACGGGTGCTGGAGCCGTTCCGCCAGGGCCAGGGCCGCTTCGATCGATTGCCTGGCTTGGGCGAACTGACCCGTCGATCCCAAGCAGAAGCTGTGAAGGCCATGGGCGCAGACGCCCGAGTCGTGGCCCATGAAAACATCGGCAAAGCGGTGATGGCGCGCCGGATCGTAGCGGGAGATGGCTTCCCCGGTAATACTGAGACAGCTAGGAAGTTCGCCTAGGACGAACGCCACGCCAAAGCGGTGGTGGTAGCCCTCCAACAGCAGGTCGTCGTCGTTCAGGCGGCGGCCCAGGGCGACCAATTCCTCCGCCCGCACCTTGGCGCGTTGAAATTTCCGCGTCGACCCCTCGTGCATGAACAGTCCCCAGGTTACCGCGAAAAGTTGCTGGCCGGTCCCCACGGTGCGCGCCAGGTGCTCCGCTTCCGTGAGGGCCGTTCGGAACTCCTCGCTGTGGGGCCCTTTCAAGGCAAAGAGCGCCGGAGCGAGCTTGATCAGGAGTTCCAGGCGGCGCTGGGCGCGGAGCGTCTCGTCCGTCAAGCGGCCGGCCTCCTCCAAGGCGGCGCGCA
>JBGPEV010000253.1:0-5297 GCA_041482995.1 bacterium
CCGCAAGCCCGTGGAAGTGCCGGCCATCGTGGACGACGCGATCCGCCTGGGCGCCAAGGTGATCTGGATGCAACTGGGCGTGATCCACGAGGGCGCGCGGGACACCGCCAAGGCGGCGGGGTTGGACGTGGTGATGGACCGTTGCATGAAGATCGAGCACGCCCGCTTTCATGGCGGACTCAACTTCGCGGGCATCCGCACCAACCTGGTCACCGCCCGCAAGCAGGGCGTGCAGCAGTTGCCGTAGGGGGTGATGGGCTGGAACTGCCTAAGCACAAAGGCACGAAGGCACCAAGCCACAAAGACTGGCGGGAGTGCCATCCGCCCATTTGGCCATGGAGCCCGGACCGTCTGAGGCATCGCCAGATTGGGCGATTCCGATCGGACTCGATTGCAGTGCTTTGTGACTTGGTGTCTTTGTGGCTTCGTGTTGAGCTGTTGTTCGCGATGGAGGACTAGTCCATGCCCAAAACCCGCAGACCCTGGTATCGCGTGAGTACGACCTTCGTCGTCCTGTTGGCCATTCTCCTGGTGGTGACCGTCTACGCCTACTCCCGCAGCCCCGTGCTGGCCTGGGAGGGGCTCTCCGGGGGGACGCGCTTGTTCTTTGAGATTCTCCCCAACATCATCGTCGGCTTCCTGCTGGGCGGCCTGGTGCAGGTGCTCATTCCGCAGCACTTGGTGGCCCACTATGCCGGCGAGAACTCGGGCATTCGCGGGCTCTTGTTGGCCACGGGCGTGGGCGCCATCACGCCCGGCGGACCGTTCGTGCAGTTCCCCCTCGTCGCCTCGCTCTGGCGGGCGGGCACGGGCGTGGGGCCGATCACGGCCTACATCGTTTCCTGGGCCCTGCTGGGCTTCCAGCGCATCATGATCTACGAAGGCCCGATCCTGGGCTGGCGCTACGTCTGGGCGCGCGTCGCCGCCTGCGTGATCGCGCCGGCGGCGTTGGGCTACCTCACGTCGCTGATCTACCGGTACCTGAACGCGGCATAGCCGCCGCACTTGGCCGGGCCGCGCCGTTCGGGAGGCGCGCCTTGCCCCCGCTCCCGCTCGGAGACGCCCATGAAGAAGCCGCTCCCGGGCATTCCGCAGTTCCGCCGCGCGCCCGCCCCGGAGCGGCGGGAGGACTTTGCCAGGCTGGCGCTGAGGCAAGCGCCGGACGCGCCGCCGATCACCTGCTTCGCGCTCATCGCCCGGGACGAGGCCGGGCGGCCGCCGGCGCGCAAGGGCTGGGCGGGCCTGAGGCCGCGCCGCCGTGTGGAGAGCGCATGACCGCGAATCCGCAGCGTCTCTCCGAAGCCTTCCGCGCGGTGGAGGCCATGGCGAACGAAGGAAGTCCCACCCTGGGCGCCATCGTCCAGGAAATGGGGCGGCGCGGCCATGCGATGGTGATCCTGTTTCTCACCCTCCCGTTCTCCTTGCCGCTGCCCGTCTGGGGACTCTCCACGCCCTTTGGGCTGGTGATCGCCCTCACCGCGCTGCACATGATGCTCACCCAGAGGCTCTGGCTGCCCCGCCGGCTGGCCGCGCGCACGGTGCGGGCGGAGACCGTGCGGGCCATCGCCGCCGCCGCGCAGCGCGTGCTGACGCGCATGGAGCGCTACATCCGTCCGCGCGGGCGCTTTCTCTACGCCAACGCCGCCATGGTGCGCTTCAACGGCCTGCTGATCTTCCTGGCCGCCGTGTTCCTGGCGCTGCCCCTGCCCATCCCCGGCACCAACCTGGCGCCGAGTTGGGTGATCCTCCTGATTTGCATCGGCACGCTGGAGGAGGACGGCCTGCTGGTGGCGCTGGGCTACGGCGCCTTCGCGGTGGGCACCGGCATTGCCTACCTGCTGATCTGGCCCTTGCTCAATTGGGAGCAAGTGCGCGGGTGGTTCGGGGTGTAGAGCGCATGACAAAACCGCGAACTGCCTCAACACAAAGACCACAAAGACCACGAAGGAACATCAAGAACTGCGATTCAAAGACGACCTGCGCACTACACAAAGGGAGAAGCTCCATCGATCTTCAGTCCTGCGTTGTCTTTCGCAACGCTGACGTTCGAAAGCATCGGTATTCGGTCTCTGACCCGCGGCCCCTAAGACGCTCGGGACCTGAGTTGGACGGATCTTGAATCCACCCGCCGGCATGTCCCCTCTGTCCTTCGTGGTCTTCGTGGTCGGCGCCTGCCGTCGAGCGTAGCGAAGGGTGTTTCAGCAGTGTTGTTCGGTGAACCTCGCCATCCCCCACAAACGCATTGCCACCGCTGGCGGGAGGGGATACGAATTCCCTGGCAGATCAGCGCGGGGCGATTCCCCGCATCACCGTCGGGGCAGCCGCAATGGCCGAACGCGTCAACCCATTGGCGAAGAATATCGCCGCCATTTTCGTTTTTGGCCGGCCGCCCCTGGTCTTCGGCGCCTTCGGCTGCGCCTTGTGGGTGATGTTCACCCACCATCCGCCCGCGTACATGCTGGGCCTGTCCTTCCTCTTGTTGGCCCTCGCGTTCGACTGGATCGACGGCTGGTTCGCCGTGCGCTACATCCCCCACTCGCGGTTGGGCCCCTTGGTCGACCGCATGATGGACCGCATCGTCCTGTCCATCGTCTTTCCCATGCTGGCCGCGGGCATGCTCTGGCGCTTCAACCGCCTGCAGACCCAAGACCTGGCGACCCGCCCGCAACTGCTGCACGCGCTGTTCGTGCTGGCCATCACGGTGATCGTGCTGCTGCGCGACCAGTTTGCCCTGTTCCTGCGCCGCTTCGCCGACAGCGACGATCCCGACGTGGAATCCATCGAGCTGACCCGCCTGCGCACCCTGCTGGCGTTTCCGCTCGCCGTGCTGCTCTACGCCTACGCCTTCTATCTGCCCACGGAAGAGTACGCCCGCTTCTACCGGGCGCTGGACTGGATCGACAACGTGCCGCTGCGGGCGTGGTTCGTGATCGAGATCCTGTTCCTGATCCTCAACATCGTCTCCATCACGCTGTTTCTGCGCCGTTATGGGCCCATGGCGCTGGACGACGTGTGCGAAGACGACGAGCTGTTGCGGCGCCGCATCCTGGCGGTGATCCCGAACGGGCTCACGCTGATGAACGCGGTGCTGGGCATCACCGCCGTCGTGTTTGCCAGCCGCGGCTACGTGCGGGAAGCCGTGTTCATCCTGATGGGCGCCGCCTTCTTCGACCGCCTGGATGGACTGGCCGCCCGCCGCCTGGGGTTGACCGAACCGCTGCCCGACCGCTTTCCCCAACCCAAGATCAAGATGGGCGCGCTGCTGGACGACATCTCGGACGGCATCAGCTTCTGCCTCGCCCCCGCGCTGATCTTCTACCTGGTGATGACCGATTACGGCGCGCCGCTCGGGTTGCCCGTCGGACTGCTGGCCGCTCTCTACGCGCTGGCCGGCATCGCCCGGCTGATCTATTTCTCGCTCGACAAGACGCCCATCCCGGGCTTCTTCAAGGGCATGCCCGTTCCCGCCGCCGCCTTGTTGGTCACCGCGCCGGTGGAAATGGCCGCCCAGTTCGGCCGTACCGATCCCGCGCGTCTGCCCGTGCTGACGCTGCTGGCGGCCGGCATCCTCCTGCTGGCCGTGGTGGCGATGAACCTCTACCCCGTGCGCTACCTGCACGTGGGCCGCCTGATGGGCCGCCGCCCGGCGCTGCTGTGGATTTCCCTCGCCGTCTGGCTGGTGATGATGTTCACGCCCTACTTCGGCGTGCTGCTGCTGGGCTTTTGCCTGTTCTACGTGCTCTCGCCGCTGTTCACGGGCAAGATCGACCCTGGCCAGGCGGCTGTGGAGTCCAAGGCGCGGTAGGAAATTAACCGCAACTACCTCAACACAAAGGGCACAAAGAACACGCAGGACACAAAGGAATGGGGACGGTTCACTCGAAGTGGTTTCGGGCTTCAGGCAACGGCGGTTGCTGGCGGCCGTCCTCCATGAACGGCACACGGGCATAGCGGTCCAATTCCGCAAACCACGCATCCATATCGGCGGCCATCGGCTCGAGCAGGATGCCCGTCTTCGTCCGGCGCACGCGCACTTGCTTCCCCGGCAGCCGGAAGGCGAGCGGCAGGCGCACCGCTTGACTGCGCCCGTGTTTGAAAATCTTTGCGACTCCCGTCTTTGGCGTAACGTGATTCTCCTCTCCCTTGATAGATACCCATGGTGTATATGATCTTCCCGTGCAAAGGCGAGTGGGCGGGTGCTTGGGCCGGAGCCGGGTTCCCTTCTCGCGAAGTTTCCCGTAAACCCGTCAGTGCGTCGTCCACGTCCACTGTACTGCGCCGCACCCGAGCGAGCCCATGTCAGTCGCTTCCCTCACCGCCACGGTCAGTCACGCCGGCAAGCCCAGCCACCGGGACCGGCTGCATCTCGTGCCGGCCGGCAATGGCCCCCTGTTCGAGGCCCTGCCGCCGGAGCTGCGCCCGGCCGCCGGCGCCCTGGCCAAGACGCGCAAGTTCACGGCGAAATCCGGGGAGACGCTGGTGGTTGCCGTCGAGGGCGCCCAGTGGCTGTGCATCGGCCTGGGGCCGCTGGGCAAGCTGACGCGGCCGGAATTCGCCAACGCCCTGGCCGCCGGATGCGCCGAAGCGCGCCGGGCGGGCATCCAGAAGGCCTCCCTGCACCTGCCCGAGTCCCTGCCCTGGCCCGTGGACGAGGCGGCCCGTGAGGCGACCGCGGCGCTGCTCATGGCCGCCTACGTCTTCCGCCCCTACAAGACCCAGGGCACGGCGCCCGCGCCCCTTGCCGTGGAACTGGTGGCCGACAGCAAAGAGGCGCTCAAGGCGGGCGTGAAGCAAGGCCAGATCGTGGCCGGGGCCATCGCCCTCACGCGCGACCTGATCAACCAACCGGCGTCGGTCGCCCACCCGCGCTACCTGCTGGAACAGGCCGAACGCGTGGCCAAGGACGTTGGCGCGCGCTACTCGGACATCGTGGGCGAGGCGCTCGTGCGCAAGGGCTATGAGGCGGTCTACGCCGTGGGTCAGGCCTCCGACTGGCCGCCCGCCCTGGCCGTGCTGGAATACGGGCGGCCCGGGCCCGGAGTCAAAAAAACGCGCCCCACCATCGCCCTGGTGGGCAAGGGCATCACCTTCGACACGGGCGGGCTCGACCTCAAGCCCAGCAGCGGCATGGCGCTGATGAAGAAGGACATGGGCGGCGCCGCGATCGTGCTGGGCGCGTTCCAGGCCATCGCCGCGCTGGAACTACCGGTGCACCTGGTGGCCGTGCTGGGCATCGCCGAGAACGCCGTGAGCGCCCGCTCCTACCGGCCGGGGGACATCGTCAAGACCAAGGCCGG
>JBGPEV010000254.1:0-5274 GCA_041482995.1 bacterium
CCTGCCGGAGCACACCGAGGTGGAAGTCGCAGTGCATGCTCCCGACCGCGCGGACGACAAACAGTCACTCCGGAGGATTTACGCCATCATGGCGGAGGAATACGAATCCGGAGAAACGGACATCGCCGAGCGCCACAACGAGCATCAGCCGTGATGCCGCGAATTCAGTGTGATAGGCTGCGGGCAAGGAGATTGCCATGAAACCGATCCATGCCATCTACGAGAACGGGGTGTTCCGGCCCACCGGTCCAGTGGACCTGCCGGAGCACACGGAGGTGAAGGTGGAACCAACCTCGCAAGGCGAGAACGGGCTGATCGGCGTGAGATTGCCGGACGAGCCGATCCCTGATCTCGCGAAAAGGCATCCGCAACACCGGACACTCGAAATCCTGTCACACCGCTACGACACCGGCGAATACGATACCGCGGAGCGCATCGACGAACATCAGCCGTGATGCACGTTTTTCTTGATTCCGTTGGATTGATTGCGGTTTGGAACCGTGCGGACCAATGGCACGCCGCTGCCAATCGGGCTTACCTGGAATTGGTTCGGCTCGAGTATGACTACGTCACCACCACCTTCGTCCTGCTGGAGTGTGGCAACGCGGCGGCGCGCAAGATTTACCGCAAGGACGCCATTGCCCTCAGGGAATCCCTTGAAGCCGAAGGCCGCCTTGTGGTCCCCACCCAAGACGATTGGGAGTCCGCTTGGCTGTCCTATCGCCGTGGCGATGCAGATCGGGCTGGTATCGTGGACAACGTCTCCTTCGCCGTGATGCGGCGCCTGGGCATCACCGACGCTTTCACGAACGACAAGCACTTCCGGGCCGCCGGGTTCACGACGTTGTTCTGAGTAATGACGGAGGATGGGTAGGGGCGCGCTGCCGCGCGCCCCAATCGTTGGGTCACAGGATATTCGTGGCCGGCTCGGCCAAGGGGAGCGCTCGCCGCGCAGCAGCGTAACCTGGCTGGGCGCTGGGTGGGGGGCCTCATCCTCCTATTGCCCTGATCAGACAGGCGGTCTCACCCGCTGTTCTATGAGTGTTCATTGGTGTTCATCGGTGGTTGCAAAAGCAGTTGCCGCCCTGCCCCGACCATGTTCATCGGCCGCCAATCGAGGTAGTTTGCAGTTCACCAGAAACCAGAAACCCGAAACCAGGAACCGCAGTCCTATGGCCAAACGACGCATCGTGCTGACCGGCGCCGCCGGGTACATTTCCCAGCGCATGTTCAAGGAATTCCAGGAGCGCTACGACTTGGTGCCGATCGACATCCGGGACACCTTCCGCGACGGCACGAAGATCCCCGGCATGCAGCTTTGCGACCTGACCCATCCCGACCGCACGGCCTATCGCAAGCTGTTCGAGGGCGCGGAGTGCGTGGTGCACAACGGCTTCGCGCTGGCCCCGAGCCTGGATGCCACCACGTGGGACATCAACACCGACGCGAAGTTCGAGCTGGAGTACAAGAACGTGGGCATGGCCCGCAACGTGTACCAGGCGGCCCTGGAGGCGGGGGTGAAGCGGGTGGTGATGGCCAGTTCCAACCACGCGGCGGACTACTATGAGCGCCTGATCTGGAGCGGCCGCTGGAACGTGGTCACGCCGGAGATGCCGCCCTACACGGACAATTTCTACGGCTGGGCCAAGGTGGCCTATGAACAGCTCGGCTTCGTGTACGCGACGGGCCAGGTGGGCGGCCGCAAGCTGGAGGTGGTGCAACTGCGCATCGGCGGCCCGCGCGAGACGGACATCGACGAGATCCGCCCCGGGGATATCAAGAAGATGCACCGCGCCCTGGGGGCCTACCTGAGCCAGCGCGACCAGGTGCAGCTCTACGTCAAGGCCATCGAGGCGCCCAACATCGACGACGCGCAGGGCGTGCCGTTCCTGGTCGTCTATGGCATCAGCGCCAACACCCACAGCTTCTGGAGCATCGTCAACGCCCGCGCCAAGCTCGGTTACGCACCCCAGGACAACAGCCAAGTGAAGTTCGCCGACAAGATCGCCCACATCGCCAAGGGCGCGGCGAAATCGGAATAGCAACAACGACTACAGCTGAACCACAAGGGACACGAAGAAATCTGGAATCCCTTCATTGGATAGGGCTCGCCGCGCCAATATTGAGGACGAGCCCAGCGCAGTTATTTGGGAAACTTAAAGCATCCAACAAAACTGCTGAACCACAACGACACAACGAACACGACGAGGTTTCGATAGATGCGGAACGCGGCGGATCGGGGCTTCAACGCTGCTTTTCGTTGTGCGCGTTGTGCTCGTCGTGGTTCAAATCAGGTGGCAGTTTTGTGTCACACCCTTACATGCCGCTGCCCAGCGCCAGTTCGCTCGGGTGGGGGTTGAGGTAGACTTGGCCCTCCACCCAGGCATTCGGGAAGCGCCGTAAGTGGTGCCGGAACAGGGTGATCGGGACGATCAGGGGCACCTCGCCCACCCGATAGGCGTGGATCGCGTCGTGCAACTCCAATTGGTCGTCGCGCTCCAGAGTGCGCTTGAGATAGCCCGCCAGGTGGGTCAGCACGTTCCCGTGCAGCTTGCGGGTGGCGCGCGTGCGCAGGGCGCCCATGAACGCCAACAGATAGCGGCGCGAGAGCGCCCCGATCGGGTGCGTGCCCGCCTGGGCCGCCAGCCGCCCGAGGGATCGGTAGGGGCCAATGCCATGGGCCATCAGTGTCAGCTTGTGGGCCGTGTGAAACGCCACCAGCCGGCCGGGGGTGATGCCGCGGGCAGCGAGCGCCTGCCAGCGGGCGAACGCGAACACGCGAGCGATGAAGTTCTCGCGCAGCACGGGGTCGCCCAGCCGCCCCTCCTCCTCGACGGGCAACTCCGGGCGCGCCGCCAGGAAGGCGCGGGCATACATCCCGACGCCCTGCTTGACCGGGCGGCCGCCGCCCGGGCGGTACACCAGGACGCGCTCCATGCCGCAACTGGGCGAGCGTGCCTTGAGGATGTAGCCGCAAATGTCCGTCAGTTCGCCGGCCATGCGGCGCCCATAGGCCGCCAGCGCATCGGTCACGTCCAGGGAGGGGTCCTCCACGCCCAGGACGCGCGGGGCCTCCGGCGCGCCGACGAGCCGGATCGGCTGGCGCGGCACCCCCAACCCGATCGCCATCTCCGGGCAGACCGGGACGAACTCGAAGTGGCGCGCGAGCGTGCCCAGGATGTAGGCATCGCTCCGCGTGCTGCCATCCCAACGCACGTTCTCCCCGAGCAGGCAACTGCTGATGCCCACCCGCATCCGCTCCGGAAGTTCCGGCCAGGGAGCGGGATGCTTTGCAGGGGCAGCCATGCGCACTAGTGTGGATCAAAGTGGTTTCACAAAAACCGAATTCTTGTTCAATAACAACATGGCATAATGCGGAGCCGCGCTCCAGCGCGCTCTGGGGCGCGGGCGGGCCGGCTTCTGGAGCGGTGCGCGGATGTGTTAGCCTGGGTGGCGCTAAAGTGCCGAACCCACGACCGAACCTTTCCCGCGGAACCGCTCATGCCCACCTATCTGCGCAGCATCGCCATCGCGGCCCCGGCCGACGCGGTGTACGCATGGCACGCGCGGCCGGGGGCGTTGGAGCGCCTGCTGCCGCCGTGGAGCGGGGCGCGCGTGGTGCGGCAACCGGCGGCCGGTATCGCCGATGGCGCCCGCGTCATCCTGAGCCTGCCCGTGGGGCCGCTGCGGTTGCCCTGGGTGGCCGTGCAGCACGGCACCGTGCCCGGCCGGCAATTCTGCGACGAGCAACTGGAAGGGCCATTCCAATCCTGGGTGCACACTCACCGCATGCTTCCTACCACCGGCGATGCGGCGCGGTGTGTCCTGGAAGACGAAATCGCCTACGTGCTGCCGACCGGCCTCGGCGCCCTGCCGCTGGCGGAACGGCGGGTGGCGCAAGTGCTGGAGCGCATGTTCGCGTTCCGGCAGGAACGCACCCGCGCCGACGTGCTGCGCCACCAGCGGTTCGCGGCGCAAGGGCCGCTGCGCATTGCCGTCACCGGCGCCGGCGGACTGCTCGGACGGCGGCTCGTGCCCTTCCTGCGGGGCGGCGGTCACACCGTGCTGCGCCTGGTGCGCGCCGCCCATCCGCGCGGCAAGGATGCCGTGGCGTGGAATCCGTCCACTGGGGAGGTGGACGTGGAGCGGCTGGGCGCGGCGGATGCGGTCGTTCATCTGGCGGGCGAAAGCATTGCGGGCGGACGCTGGTCCGACGGCCGCAAGGCCGCGATCCGCGCCAGCCGCGTGGAGGCGACCCGCGCCCTGTGTGCGGCGCTCGCGCGCCTGCCCCAGCGGCCCCGCGTGCTGATTACCGCTTCCGCGGTCGGTTACTACGGGAACCGGCCGGGGGAGCCCGTCAGAGAGGCCGACGGCCCCGGAACGGGTTTCCTGGCCGAGGTCTGCCAAGCCTGGGAGGGAGCGACGGAGCCGGCGCGGCAGGCGGGCGTGCGCGTCGTGAACCTGCGTCTGGGCTTGGTCGTGGCGGCCGAAGGCGGCGCGTTGCCGCGCATGCTGCTGCCCTTCCGGCTGGGGCTGGGGGGGCGGCTGGGCTCCGGGCGGCAAGGCCTGCCGTGGATCGCCGCCGAGGATGTCCTCGGGATCGTTCAGCAGGCGCTGTTTGAAGACCGGCTCTCCGGGGCCATCAACGCGGTGGCGCCGCAAATGACCCGCAATGCGGACTTCACGCGGGCGCTGGCCGGCGTGCTGCACCGCCCGGCGCTGCTGCCGGTGCCCGGACTGGCGCTCCGCCTGCTGTTCGGGGAGATGGGACAGACCCTGTTGTTGGAGGGTGCCCAGGTGCGGCCCGCGCGCCTACAGGCGGCGGAATTCCCCTTCCTCTATCCCGATCTGGCGGGCGCATTGCGGATGGAACTGGGCATTCCTGGGGGATAGCAAGCTACGGGGAAACTGCCTATCCGCAGATTACGCAGATTGACTTTCAATCCGAACGGCTGAGCGCGGATTTCTTTGCATGTTACCGGCACAGCGCAGACTGCATGTCCATCTTCGGCTGGGACCCGCCTGGGCATCAAGTCCGCTTGAGATTTTTCCCGTCAAGTCCTCTGTGTGGGCACGGTCTGGACGGACACGGAGGTCTGGCAGAAAATCTGCGTAATCTGCGTAATCTGCGGAAATGCTTATGCCTTTAGCTCAGCATGGGCCAACGCTTGGCCGCCGTACCCCACCCTGGCCCCTGCGGGGCCTGTCCCTCCCCGTAAACGGAGAGGGAAACTGCCCGAATCATGGGCATGGCCGTTGTCTCCCTCCGTTTAC
>JBGPEV010000255.1:0-5265 GCA_041482995.1 bacterium
AACGTGTTGAAAAACTGCACCACGTTGGCCAGCACCTGCATGTCGTGCAGGCGGATCGCGTAGAGCCCGATCAACTTGGTGCTGTTGGCGATCGCGCTCACGCCGTCAGGCATATCCTTGATCGCCATCTTGAAGATCAGGTCCAGATCCATGAATCCCTTCACTTCCACCCACGTGCGCGTGACGGCGATCTCGTGCAGGAAGTCGGTGGAGATGGCGGGAAAGTGTTCCTTCTGCGGCACGAACCAGCGGCGGGGCAGCTTCCGCTTGACCAGGAGGTGATCCACCATCACGTCGCGCAGGGCGCGGATCGACTGCAGCGCCACGTTGCGGTCCATCTGGGAAACGGCCGCGAGCGAAATGTCGCTGATTTGCTCCATGGAGTTGGCAACGTCGGATTGCAGCTTGACCAGTTCCCCGGGTTTCGAATCCGCCTTCACGCGCCCCATGGCGGTCTTGGCATTGCGGCGGATGATCCGGATGATGTTGTCCGGCGTCAGGAAGCGGAACACATAGGCGAAGTAGGGGGCCAGCAGCGCCAGAATCAGAACGGTCAGCAGCAGCAGCAGCGCGGCTCCCCAGTACGGCACCACCTGGTCCTTGCTCGTGAACGCCAGAATGATGCAGTAGATCGTCGCCACGATCATCAACAGGAAATAGGCGATGTTGACCCGGTTGACGACGAACAGGTCGATCAATTTGGGGGTGTAGCGCTGCGCGGCCAATTGCACGACGATGGCGACCACCGTGATGACCAACCCCAGGATTCCGGGCAGCGACTGGGCGATGTTGCCCACCGTCTGCTCAATGGCGTCGCCCTTTTTCTCCAGGAGGCCACCGAACAGGGTGCCGGTGGTGCCGATCAGGTCCAGCAGGCGCCCGCCAAAGAACACCACCACGGCCATGCCGATGATAATGCCCATCGGCATCCCCCACTCCCACAGCAGCATGTTGCGCCGCCCGGCTTTGCGCCGATCGGTGCCCCGGGGAGGCCGCGACCCGCTGGGCGCAGTGTCCCGCGGGCCCCGTCTTTCCGCGGGCCCCGGCGGGGGAGCGGCGGGCGTCGGCTCAGGCGTGTTCATGCGTCGTCAGACCCGGTTTTGGCTGTGCGCGCGGACTCCGTATCCGCGAAATCCGTGGCGGTATTCGGCTAGGATTGAGACACTCGTTCGCGCGGTGGTGCGCTCGCGGCGCCGGAGGGAGAACCTGTCCCGGGCGCCGTCAGTCAACGACCTCCCAAAACTTGATCGCCGACTTGTTGATTACTTTCCCGTCTTTCATGCCGAGGTGATAGGGGGTGTGCCATCTCAATCCGTCCACCAGAATATCCCCGTCCAGAAAAGTGATCCGCATCTGCTTCTTTTCGGTGATGATCTTGCTCAGGAGCACCGCCTCATGGGGCGGTTGGTGGCGGTGTGGATGCTCGTTTCTTTGATCTGCCATGGCCGATCTCGACGTGGGATCCTGATGGTCAGAAACTCGAAGCAAGGCCCGCGCAGTCTGAAGTTCCGCAGGCTCACCTATACTCGGGCGTCGGGGAAAGATCAACGCGGGGCGGCGGGAAATGCCATGCTGTCAGGGGTGAATTGCCCGCCGGCGCGGCGTCGAATCGCGCCGCGCGCCCGGCCCGCCGCCAGTGGAAACGCCGATGCTCACGATTGCCTATGACCGCGGCAGCCTCACCGTGACCGGTGTGGCCGGCGGGCCGCCGCCGGGGCCCGCCGGCACCTGGGTCTGGGACGAGCGCATCGGCGCCTTCCGCGCGCTGGCGCTGGAATACCGGAGCCTCGTGCGGCGGCTGACGCGCTTGGGCCGCCCCTTCGAGGACCGGGCGCGCGACTACCCGGAATTGCCCCCGCCCGCGCGGCCGCTGCCCCCGCCCTACCCCTATCAGGTGGAAGCCCTCGCCGCCTGGTCGCGCTCCAAGCGGGGAATGGTGGAATTGCCCACCGGCGCGGGGAAGACGCGCCTGGCCCTGATGGCCATGGCCGAGGTGCGGCGCGGCACGCTGGTGCTGGTGCCGACGCTGGACCTGGTCGCGCAATGGGCCGACGTGGTGCGGGAACACCTGGGCATCGAGGCGGCGCTGATCGGCGGCGGCAGCTTCGGCGTGGGGCCCGTGACCGTCTGCACCTACGCCTCCGCGGCGATTCACGGCCCGCTTCTTGGCAATCGTTTCGGCCTGGCGGTATTCGACGAATGCCACCACCTGGGCGGCGAGACCTTTGCCAAGTGCGCGGAGGTGCTGATCGCGCCCTATCGGCTCGGATTGAGCGCCACGCTGGAGCGCGCGGACGGACGCCACCGGCTGCTGGACCGCCTGATCGGCCCGCTCGTGTATCGCCAGGCGATCGGCGCTCTGAGCGGGCGCTACCTGGCCGACTACGAAACGCGCGTCCTGCACGCCGAGTTTTCCCCCGCCGAGCAGGAGGAGTACCGTGCCGCCCGCCGCACCTACCGGAAGTTCGTGGCGGAGCAGGGGATCGCGCTGGGCGGCGCCGCCGGGTGGCAGCGCTTCGTCTATACCGCCAGCCGCAGCCCCGCGGGCCGGGACGCGCTGGCGGCGTTCTACCGGCAACGGCGCCTGGCCTTCGCCGCCCAGGCCAAATTCGATCTGCTGGCCGGCCTGTTGCACCGGCACCGCGCGGAGCGCGTGCTGATTTTCACCAACGACAACCGCACCGCCTACGACGTCTCGCGCCGGTTCCTCTTGCCGCTCATCACCCACCAGACCGGCTTGGCGGAGCGCAAGGCGCTGCTGGCGGGATTCCGCGCCGGACGCTGGCCGTTCCTGGTGACGTCCAAGGTGCTCAACGAAGGCGTCGATGTGCCGGCGGCTTCCGTGGCCGTGATCGTCTCCGGCAGCGCCAGTGTGCGGGAGCACGTGCAGCGGCTGGGCCGGATTCTGCGCAAGGACGGCGCCAAGCAGGCGGTCCTGTACGAGTTGCTCACCCGGGGCACGACCGAACTGGGCACCAGCGAGCGGAGGCGCCAGCACGATGCTTACCGGTGACCTGCTGCAGTTCACCCGCCGCAGCGGCAGGATTCGTCCGCGCCAGGTGAATCCCGCCGACAAGGGCCTGCAAGCGGCGGCCGAGGGGTTGATCGGCCTGTTCCGCGCCCACCTGGGCCTGCGGCGGGGCGATCTGGAAGAGGCGCTGGCCCGCTTCGTGCCGCCCGGTCTGGAGCCCAAGCGCGTGCGCGGGCTGGCGCGCCTGCTCTGGGAGCGTTGCGAATCCCAGGTGAGCGCGGCCGCCGATCCTCCCGCATTGCGCCAAGCGCTCTTTGACGCAGGCGCCGCCGGCTGGGCCAGCGCAACCGACGCGGGGAGCTTACCCTGGCGCGCGGCGCTGGTGGAGCGCGTGGGGCAGGCACGGGGCCTCGCGGCGGCGCAAGTGGATGACGCGCTCTACGCGGACCTGGAGGAGAACCAGATCCTCACGGCCATCGACCCGCCCACGCCGGAGCGCCTGCTCTACCGCTACAACGTCGCCCAGGTGCAGGGCATCCTCCTGCGGGCGGACCGGGTGCAAATTCGCGCCTTTTGGCCCAACCCGCAGCGCATGCGGCAACTTTTGCGCTATCTGAAGTTCTTCGGCCTGCTGTTCACCGTCGAAAGGGTCACCACTCCCGGCAAGACGTGGTTGGAACTGACCGTGGACGGCCCCTTGAGCGTGCTGGAAGGCGCCACCCGCTATGGGCTGAACCTGGCGCAATTTTTCCCGGCGCTGCTGCTGTGGGAAGGGCCGTGGCGGCTCACGGCCGCGGTGCGCATGCGCGGCCGCGACAGCGCCGATTCGCTGGAGGTGGAACCGAACGCGGCCCTGCGCAGTCACTATCCGGACCACGGTCAGTGGGTGCCGGAAGACGTGCGGGGCTTCGTCAGCGCCTTCAACGCCACGCCGGGCGACTGGCGGGCCGCTCCGGCCGAAGACGTGCTTTTGCTGCCCGGCAACGCGTTCCTGGTGCCGGATTACCGCTTTACCCATGCCTCCGCCGGCCGCACGGTGACCCTGGAGCACGTCGTCCACCCGACGGCCGAGCGCATCGCCGCACTGCTGGCTCGCAGGGAGGCGGCGGCCCCGGAGCGCTATGCGCTGGCCACCCGGCACATACCCGGCCTGCCCGCTTCGCGCTGGCTGTTCACCTACCGCCGCACCTTGACGCCTGCCGCGCTGCGGGCCTGGCTGGAAACGCTCCCACCTGACGAGGGCGGTGGCGCCGTGGCGGGGCGATGAACCGCACGGCTCGCGTTCCGATACTGAGGCGTGGAGAAGAGCGGGTGAGTAGGGCCGTTCTCGCTTGAGGGGAAAGGGGAGAAAAACAAAGCATATGGAGATTGTGCGCGGGTGCGACTCTGGCCGCGAAACATACCGGGAGCCGGGGCGTCGCCCCGGCGGATCAACTGAGCGTGGTCTTATTCCATTTCGCATTCGATCATTCATTATCCGCCCGTCGTAGGGGCACGATATATCGTGCCCCTACAGCACAAAAATTGTTACGAATGAATGCGAAATGGTCTTAGCGATCGCTTGCGGCGTGTCGATTCTTGGGGGAATCCCCCTCCTGGCCGATCATGGCGGGCGGCCTGTTCATTGTCGCCGCTTCCCGGGTGCTGCTCTTGGCCGGATCCTCTCCGGAATATCTGCCGCGGAACGGCAGAATTCCCGGAGACAATTCGTGCTGATTGTGGACGGGACGCGGTATAGTGATCCGATGACCTGGACGCCCCCGGTTTTCATGCAAGGAGCGACTGAAAACGCCATGACCGAAGACGCACAATCCGTCCACGCGGCAGACCGGCCCCGCGGAGAATCGCCCGGCGCCCTGCTCAAGCGGGCCGCGATGGCGGTGCTCGATACCCTGGCCGCGCCGTTCTATTCGCTCTATCGTCTGCGGTTGGAAGCCGAGATGCCCACGTGGCACATGCCGCAACACATCGGCATCATCATGGACGGCAACCGCCGCTATGCGCGCCGGCGCGCCCTGCTGGACATCCTGGACGGACACATTCGCGGGGCGGACAAGTTGGAGGAGGTACTGAACTGGTGCGAGGAAGCCGGCGTCCGCGTGGTCACCGTGTGGATCTTCTCGCTGGACAACTTCAACCGCTCCGCGCGCGAAGTGGACGGCCTGATGCGGCTGTTCGAGAAGAAATTCCTCGAGTTGGTGACCCATCCCCGCATTCACAAGAACGAGATTCGCGTGCGCACGCTGGGCCAGACCGACAAGCTGCCGCCCGCCGTGCAGGACGCCATCCGCGAG
>JBGPEV010000256.1:0-5263 GCA_041482995.1 bacterium
GCGATCCAGATCGGCGGCCAGATGATCGACATGGCCCACGTGCGACAGGCCGAACGCATCGTGGCCAAGGTGGAGCGCGGGTAGGGGCGCAGCATGCTGCGCCCCTACGACTACAACCGAATATGATCGCCAACCCAAGATCGTGACCGCCCGAACCATGACCCCATCCCCCCTTCCTCTCTCCGGCGTACGTGTCCTCGATCTCGCCACGTTCCTGGCCGGGCCGTTCTGCGGCGCGATCCTGGGCGAGTTCGGCGCGGAGGTGATCAAGATCGAGCAGCCGGGCGTCGGCGACTCCCTGCGCCGCCTGGGCACGCCCGCCGCGCCCAATGGCGACACGCTGTGGTGGCTGAGCGAGGCGCGCAACAAGCGCTGCATCACGCTGGACGTGCGCAAGCCGCGCGGCCAGGAACTGTTCCGCGCCCTGGTGCGCCGCTCCCAGGTGCTGATCGAGAACTTCCGGCCCGGCACCCTGGAGAAATGGGGGCTGGGCTACGACGCTCTGCGGGCGGAGAATCCCGCCCTGGTGCTGCTGCGCGTCTCCGGCTATGGCCAGACCGGACCCAAGGCCCAGGAGCCGGGCTTTGCCCGCATCGCCCACGCGTTCTGCGGACTGAGCGACCTGGTCGGCATGCCCGACGGCCCGCCGCTCATGCCCGGTTCCACGTCCCTGGCCGACTACCTCTCCGGCGTCTACGGGGCAGTGGGCGTGCTATTGGCCCTGCGCTCCGCCGAGCAGACGGGGCAGGGACAGGTGGTGGACCTGGGACTCTACGAATCCATGTTCCGCATGTTGGATGAGCTGGCGCCCGCCTACGCCAAGTTTGGCGCCGTGCGCAAGCGCTCCGGCGCGGAGACCTTCAACTCGGTGCCCCACAGTCACTACCCCACCGCCGACGGGAAGTGGGTGGCGATCGCCTGCACCAACGACAAGATGTTTGCCCGTTTCGCCGACGTGATGGGCCGCCCCGAGTTGGCGAACCCGGACGCTTTCGGAAAGGTGGAAACGCGCCTCACCCAGCGCGAAGAAGTGAACCGCCTGGTCACCGAGTGGACCCGCGGCCGCACCCAACGCGAAGTGCTCGACCAATGCGCCGCGGGCGAAGTGCCCAGCGGCCCCATCTACAACATCGCGGAGATCTTCCAGGATCCCCAGTTCGCCGCCCGCGGCAATCTGCTCAGCGTGCTGGACCCCCGTGCCGGAGAGATTGTCGTCCCCAACGTGGTGCCCCGGCTCTCCCGCACGCCGGGCCGGGTCGACCACTTGGGCGCCGCCCTCGGCGCCCACAATGCCGAGGTCTATACGGGATTGCTGGGCTTGGCCTCTACCGAGTTGGACGCCCTCAAGGAAGATGGGGTGATCTGACCGGTCGCGGGAGCCGCGCGTCCAGGGCCTCTCGGGTGCTTGTCCCGCCACGATCCGCGTTTTCGCCCGATTCGCTCTCCGATCAACCGCTTGTCTCGCCCCTGCGCCCGAACCGATCGCCGCGGGGCGCCTGTTCGTTTGACCGGTGGGTTCGTTTCGTCGATTTCCGCAAATCTCTTGAATAACAACGGGTTTGGGAGGTCGGGGTGCCCGGAGCGCGTCCGCTGCCCCGTTACGCCTCTGACGCGATCAATTCGGTTTGTAATTTCCCGGTATGCTCTTGATGATCAGCCGCTTGAGTTCTTTCGCGACCCTCCTGTTGAGCGATGGGTCGGCCGATGCACCCAATGCGAAACAATATCGTAAAATTCGATTGACTTACTGACATTTATTTAGCAACTAGAATCTCCCGGCACACGCAGGGCGCGGACCACCCGCGATGAGTTTACACGCTTTGTGTGAAATGTCAACTAAAATTCACTTTTGGATATCGCCCGTGGCCGACCCCGACGTAGACCGTAGGTGGCGAGGTATCGTGGGCTACGGCGAATTCTGGTTTGGGGCAAGCATCCCTGCCCCGCACCTGCGACTGGGCGGAAGGGTCAGTGCGCTAAGAAGGCGCTGGCGGAAACCAGCGCACCCAGGGTCGCGATGCCGGCCCCGCCGAACCAGAAGCTCTTGCGCCGGGTGAGGACGGCCAGGGAGGCCAGCACTAGCCCCAATTCCACGCCCAGTTCTCCCAAGTCAAACCGGTCGGCCTGGTGGTGTACCGCATCGCTCTGCTGCTGGAAGGCTTCGGCTTCCTTCTCCAGCGCCCGCGCCTTGGCCTCGAGTTCGGGAAGCTCGGTCTTGTACTTGTTCACCTGGTCCACCCACTTCTTCTCGGCGGCCTTGCGGCGCTCATCGCCCGCACGGTCCTTGGCGAGGGTCGCGGTCAGGTCCAGGAACGAGGTGTACTCGTGGTTGCGGATGTTCTTGGCCTGGTAGAAGTTCCACATGTCCGAGGCCTGGGTGTGGCGGATGTTGGCCAACGTCTGCAGGCGCAGGGTCTCCGTGTGGCTGCGGTGGCTGAGCATGGTGATGGCCGCCAGCACCGCCGCGATGATGGCCATGGTCATGGCCACGTTGCGGTTGAACGTGTCGTGGGCGGCGTGCTCCGCGTGCTCGGCTTCTTCCAGGTGTCCGTGGGTTCCGTGGGCCATAGGCTGCCTTCGCATCCTCCCGTGCAAGACCGTCCGCAGCGAGCGCCGCTCCAGAAGCGCTGTCCCGCGCCGGATGCTGCCGCGCCGCAAAAGGGGTGTCAAGCGGGGGCGGTGCGATACCCCAGGAGGAGGCGGGAAGCGCCGCTCCGAGTTTGCGGGCGCGTGAGCCGATATCGCCGGGGGGCCCGTGGAGTCCGGGCGAGAGCATGATATAGTGCGGTCCGATTTGGCCGCCGCAGATTGCGTCCAAGAAAGAACTGGTGCCCGTTGAATGGAAACCGGTATGGGCAGAACGATCCATCCCATTGTTGCCGAGCGGCTCCACGACTTGGAAGCGTTGTGCCGCCGCCATTCGGTGCGCCGCTTGGACCTCTTCGGGTCCGCCACGGGTCCGCAGTTCGATCCGGCACGCAGCGACCTGGATTTCTTGCTGGAGTATTTGCCCGAGGCCAAGGAGCACTATGCGGATGCCTACTTCGGACTGAAGGAGGACTTGGAAGCGCTATTCGGCCGCAAAGTGGATCTGGTCATGGTCACTGCAATTCGCGATCCCTACTTCCGCGAGGAAGCGGAGGAGAGCCGGGTGCAGGTTTATGCGGCGTAGAATCGTCAAGGGATTGCGGGATGTCCTGGCATCGGGCACCTCGATTCAATCATATGTTGCCGGAATGACAGAGTCCGGCTATCTGGGCAATCAGGCCGTCCGGCGTTCCGTCGAGCGGGAGTTCGAAATCATCGGCGACGCCTTGCGCCGCCTCTCGTCGCTCGACGCGGCGCTATTCGCCCGGATTGAGAATGCCCGCCAGTACATCGGCTTCCGCAATGTGCTGGCACACGGATACGACATTATCGACGATTTGGTCGTCTGGGATGTCGTTCATTCGCGGCTGCCGCCATTGCTACAAGTTGTCGGGACTCTCGTCGCCGAGGAAGAATCGCTTTCTCCCTAGCGCCGCTCGGCGTCGGCTGCATTTTCCATCGCCCCCCAAGGTGATAGCCTGCAAGACCAATTTGTGTTTCCGGCCGCCGCCGACGGCGCTTCAGACACCACCACCCTTCGCTCGGAACCGCCCCATGCCCATGGTCGATCCCTTCAAGGCCCGCGCCACACTGAAGTCCGCCGCCGGACCCGTCACCTACTACCGCTTGCAGGCGCTGGAACAGGCGGGATTGTGCCAATTGGCGCGGCTGCCCTATTCGATCCGCATCCTGCTGGAAGCCGTGCTGCGGCACGCCGGGGGCGGACTGGTGGTGGAAGAGGACGTGCAGGCCCTGGCGGGCTGGAACGCCAAGACCCTGCCCAAGCGCGAGGTGCCCTTCATGGTGGGCCGGGTGCTGATGCAGGACTTCACGGGCGTCCCGTGCGTGGTGGACCTGGCGGCCATGCGCGATGCGATGAAGAAGCTGGGCGGTGACCCCAAGCGCATCAATCCGCTCATTCCCACGGAACTGGTGATCGACCACTCCGTGCAGATCGACTATTACGGCACCAAGGACGCGCTGGAGCGCAACGAGCAGCGGGAATTCGAGCGCAACAAGGAGCGCTACGAGTTCCTGCGCTGGGGGCAGACGGCCTTCGACAATATGCAGGTGGTGCCGCCCTCCACGGGGATCGTGCACCAGGTGAACCTGGAATACCTCGCCCGCGTCGTGATGACCGCGGGGGACAACGGCGGCAAGGTCGCCTATCCGGACACCGTGATCGGAACGGACTCCCACACCACCATGGTCAACGGCCTGGGTGTGCTGGGCTGGGGCGTGGGGGGGATCGAGGCGGAAGCCTCCATGCTCGGCCAGCCCTATTACATGCTGGCGCCGGAAGTGGTGGGCATGAAGCTCAAGGGCGAGCTGAAGGACGGGGTCACCGCGACGGACCTGGTGCTGCAGGTGACCCAACTGCTGCGCAAGCACGGGGTGGTGAACAAGTTCGTGGAGTTCTTTGGCTCCGGCCTGAAGCAGCTTTCCCTGGCCGACCGCGCCACGCTGGCCAACATGGCGCCCGAGTACGGCGCCACCATGGGCTACTTCCCCGTGGATGCGCAGACGCTCGCCTACTTGAAGCTGACCGGCCGCGACGCGGGGCAGGTGGACCTGGTGGAGCGCTACACCAAGGAGCAGGGATTGTTCCTCAACCCCGAGAGCGATCCCGACTACACCAGCGTGCTGGAGTTGGACATCGGCACGGTGGAGGCCAACTTGGCCGGCCCCAAGCGGCCGCAAGACCGCGTGGCGCTGAAGGACATGAAGGCCACCTTCCGCAAGGCGCTCACCGCGCCGGGCGCCGAGCGGGGCTTCGCCCTCAAGGAGGGGGACCTCTCCAAGCACGCCTCCGTGAAGATGCCCGGCGGCACGGCGGATTTGAAGCACGGGGCGGTGGTGATCGCCGCCATCACCAGTTGCACCAACACCTCCAACCCCAGCGTGATGGTGGGCGCGGGGCTGGTGGCCAAGAAGGCCGTGGAGAAGGGGATCACCAGCAAGCCTTACGTGAAGACGAGCCTGGCGCCCGGCTCGCGCGTGGTGACCGACTACCTCACCGCCGCCGGACTGCTGCCCTATCTGGAGAAGATCGGGTTCTCCGTGGCGGCCTACGGCTGCACCACCTGCATCGGCAACAGCGGGCCGCTGCCCGAGCCGGTCTCGGACGCCGTGCGCGAGTGGGACCTGGTGGTCTCCGCGGTGCTGAGCGGCAACC
>JBGPEV010000257.1:0-5254 GCA_041482995.1 bacterium
CCTTCCCCTACGAGGGGCCGCGCCAGCGCATTGTGTACGAGACGAAGGAGTTCTCCGCCGTCTGCCCCTATTCGGGCCTGCCCGACTACGCCACTGTGCGGCTGGAGTACATCCCCGCCCGCGCCATCGTGGAACTGAAATCCCTCAAGTACTACATCGTGTCCTTCCGGCCCGTGGGCATCTTCCAGGAACCCGCCACGGCGCGCATTTACCGCGATCTCTGGGCGCTCTTGCAGCCCCAATGGCTTTGTGTGAAAACCGTCTACAATACCCGCGGCGGCATCGACGCGACGTGCGAGATCCGCTCCGACGAGCAGTGAGAGCGGCTCCGCGGGTCCCGGCGGCGCGGCGGGACGACGTTGGCGCGCGGCGGGTGAACACAGCCGCGCAGCAGGAGCAGACGGATGCCGATCCGCGTACTGGTGAACGGTGCCAAGGGCCGCATGGGCACCCAGGTGTGCCAGGCCGTGCGCCAGGATCCAGAACTGGCCCTGGTGGGCGAGGCGGACCTGGGCGACGACTTGGCCGCGTTGATCGCCTCCAGCAACGCGCAGGTCGTCGTCGACTTCACCACGCCGGCGGCGGCGTTCCCCAACGCGGAGCAGGTGATCCGGGCGGGCGCGCATCCCGTGTTCGGCACGACGGGGTTCCTGCCCCAGCAGATCGAGGCGCTGCAGGCGCAGTGCCGGGAGAAGCAACTCGGCGGGCTGATTGCCCCCAACTTCGCCATCGGCGCGGTGCTGATGATGCGCTTCGCGGCGGAAGCGGCCAAGCACATGCCCTACGTGGAGATCATCGAGCTGCACCACGACGGCAAGGCAGAGGCGCCCTCCGGCACGGCCATCAAGACGGCGGAGATGATCCAGGCGGTGCGGCCCCAGGCCCCGCCGCTGAAGGTGGAATCGAAGGAACTGTCTCCCGGGGCGCGGGGCGCGCGCGGCTATCCGGTGCCGATCCATTCGGTGCGGCTGCCGGGGCACGTGGCGCATCAGGAGGTGATCCTGGGCGGGTTGGGTGAAACCCTGCGCATCCGGCACGACACGGTCAGCCGGGAATCGTTCATGCCCGGCGTGCTGTTCGGGATCAAGCAGGTCATGGGGCTCAAGGAACTGGTCTATGGCCTGGAGCACCTTCTGTGATGGAACAACGGCCTTTCACACATCGGCACGGCAGAGGCACGATCGGCGATGAAACGCCCCGCCACCCCATCCCAACGCCCGAGCGGCGCGCGTGAGGCCCCCGGCGCACAACCTTGGGCGGAAAAGGACTACACCGCCGACGTAATCGAGTTCCTGAAGGAAACCCACGGCAACATCCGCCGCGACGGACAGGGCGACTACTACTACAACTCCGTCTCCACCATCTCGCTGCACTTCCTGCTGCAATCGAAGCTGCCCGCGCAGGAGGTGCTCTGGCGCTGGTACCTGTACTTCGACCGGGGCCGCTCCGAATCGATCTACCGCACCATCCCTCCCCAGGACGACGAGCAGTTCCTCGCGATCCTCGCCTCCTGCGGTTTCCGCTGGGACGCGGAGACCGTGCGGGAATCCGGGCTGGTGTTCCTGAACCAGCACCGCGCGGAGGCCCACCTGGCCATGGAGGAGTTTCTCACCATGCGCATGGACGCCTACCGCACCCTGAGCGACGCCGAGCTGCGCGCCGTGCTCTCGCCCAAGCTCACCTGGAGCGAGGTGCATCTGCGCAAGCTGATCCGCCGCATCCAGACCCAGCCGCTCTCGCCCGATCAGCGCCACGCCGTCTATGGCCTGTTCGAGTCGGATTACGTGCGCGCCACGGCGCGCCACTTGATCGACGAGGCGGCCACGGAGGGCTTCTGGAAGACGCCGCCGCCCGAACTGGAAGGGCTGAACACGCAGTTTCACAGCTTCGCCCGCCTGATGGGCGAGGCCTCCCACCGGCTGGGGGTGTACGTCTCCCGGGCTGCGTTCGAGCGCATGAACGGCCAGCGCTACCGCCCGGAGTTCGGCGGCTTCGCCGGCCAGCGCGGCGCCGGCGGCCAGCGCAAGGGCGGCCACCGGCCCAGCACCGGCGCGGTGGAATCCCAGTTTGCCGTGCTCGGGTTGGCCGCCGGGGCCACGCTGCACGACGTGAAGACCGCCTATCGCGAGAAGGTGAAGCAGCATCACCCGGACCAGGGCGGCAAGATCCAGGAGTTCCTGCGGCTGCAGGAGGCCTACGAGTTTCTCCTCACCCAGGTATTCTGACCGCCCAGCCTTGGGAACAGGGCGGCCACAAAGCCGGCATCCAACACCGATCACCGGTAGGACAGGCCGGAGCCTGCCCTGGGCCTGCCGAACGGCTGCCTGTCCCAGCGCCGGACGCTTGCGGGAGGCGCCAGGAACAGGGCGCGTGGGCGGGCACGGAGGCCCGCCCTACCGAGGCAATCGGCAGGATGGTGTCAACCATGCGAGCGCCCTGGCCCAGGGAATCGGCGCCCTACTCCGGACTGTGCTAGAGTGGTCGTGAGGGTGCCCGCGCCGCGGAATGGCGCGGAAGGCCCATCGCGATGGGGAGTCTCAACTGATGCGGCGGCCGGTCTGGACGTACCTGGGGTTGTACACCGTACTGATCCTGGCGGCGTTGCCGCTGATGTTGGAGTGGGTGCCGCCCAACCGCTGGTATGGCTTCCGCTTTCCGGGCGCGCAACTCGCGCCGGGGCTTTGGTACGAGATCAACGCCCTGGGCGGCAGGTTGTTCATCAGCGGACTGCTGATTTGTGGGGCCGTCAATGTGCTCTTGCTCTGGAAAGGTCCCCGCCAGATGCAGGCCTACCTGCCCTGGATCAACGCCGCGCTGATCCTGCTCAACTTCTGGCTGGTCACGTCCGAACTCCTGTTGCATCTGCCCGCCTGACGCTACGGCCCGGCCCTTGTCCGCTCGTGCAGAATAGAATTAGTCTCAAAATTCGCCGAGCGCTCCGGACCGCCCCCTGACCCGCGTACCGAAGGCTTGCCGTAGGTGCCAGAACTCCGCGCGGGTCTGTCCCTCACCGTAAACGGAGGGGGAAGAAACCCGCCCTGGCGGCCGTTTTTCACTCCCCCTGCTCCCTTTGCGGAGAAGGGGGCCGGGGGGCAGAGGTGCCGTTGGGCACGCGGAAACTCATTTTTGAGACCGCTTCTCGCGTGAATGCACTCAAAATGCCGGGTATCCCCAGCCACCCCCAACGCCACGTAAGACTCCTGCCAAGAGGAGCAGCGCCATGACAGTCACGGTCGAGAAGCAGGGAGCGGTCACCACGGTAATCCTGAGCCGCCCGGACGTGCGCAACGCGGTGGACAATGCCACGGCCGATGCCTTGGCCAACGCCTTCCGCGGCTTCGAGGCGGACGCGGAGGCGCGGGTCGCCGTGTTCCATGGCGCCAACGGCACCTTCTGCTCGGGCGCCGACCTGAAGGCGGTCGCCGACGGGTCGCGGGTGCGGCGCTGGACGTTTGACGGTGACGGCCCGATGGGTCCGTCGCGGCTGCACCTGAGCAAGCCGGTGATCGGCGCCATCGCCGGCTACGCCGTGGCCGGTGGCTTGGAATTGGCCCTGTGGTGCGACCTGCGGGTGGTGGAGGAGAGTGCGGTGTTCGGCGTGTTCTGCCGCCGCTGGGGAGTGCCGCTCATCGACGGCGGCACGGTGCGCCTGCCGCGCCTGATCGGCCTGAGCCGCGCGCTGGACCTGATCTTGACCGGCCGCCCGGTCACCGCACAGGAGGCGCTCGCCTTCGGCTTGGCCAACCGCGTCGTGCCCGACGGCACCTGCCGCCAGGCGGCTGAGGCCCTCGCCGCCCAGATCGCCGCATTCCCGCAATTCTGCATGAAGAGTGACCGGGCCAGCGCCTACGGCGCGTTGAGCCTTTCCTTCGACGAGGCCCTGCGCAACGAGTTCACGCGGGGCATGGAGGTGGTGCAGAGCAAGGAATCCCAGGAGGGCGCCAAGCGCTTCGTCGCAGGCGCCGGGCGCGGAGGGAAGTTCTAGCTGCGCAGAAGGCCGCTAACGTACGGTTTCAATAGCAGTATTTACTGTTCATTCGGGCGGCCTGCGCCAGACAGACAATAATTACTTTGACAATCAACACTTTTTCCTCCATTCTGAGAATGGAAGTATCCAGATCGATGGATGTCTGTGGTTCACAGGTAGCCACATCAGTGAGCACTACTCGCTCTCAAACATTTGATCTCGTTAAGGAAAAAAAGAATCCGACAAACGAGATCGGGAACGACTGGTAGACGAGTTGGGAACAACGGCCCATGGGGCGGGGTTGTGCTCATGGAAGGCAGGATGGCGTACCAGAGAAACCAGGAGATATGCTCGACTTCGATTTGGAACCACTGTGTGATTCCTCCAAGCCGAAAGAGCCCTGCGATGAATCGGATCAGAATCGAGCTTAAGAACTGCTACGGAATAAAGAGCCTTAAGCGGGAACTAGATTTCTCCAAAGCGCGCGCCTATGCCCTGTACGCGCCCAATGGCGTCATGAAATCTTCCCTCGCGAAAACATTCCAAGACGCCGTTGATGGAGTCGAATCTTCGGACCGCATATTCCCTCAACGAAAGACACTGAGGAAGATTACCGACGAAGCCGGCAAGGACGTGGAACGGGAACGGGTCTTTGTGGTCCTGCCCTACAGCCAAGACTTTGGAATTACGGAACGAACCTCGACATTGCTTGTAGATGCCAAGCTCAAGATAGAATACGAGGAACTGCTTCGAGCCACGGATGACGCGAAACAAGCACTACTCAAGGCTATTCGGGAACAGGCACGATCAAAGAGGGATTTCGAAGCAGAAATTTCCTCTGCGTTCACAAGTAGCACAGATGAGTTCGACGCTGCGCTGATCCGTATTAAGAAGGAACTTGAAGAGCAGAAGGAACCGATCTTCGCGGAGATTGAGTACGACAAGATCTTCAATGACAAAGTAACCCAGGCGCTCGGCACCAAGGGCTTGAAAGAAGCAATTGAGGACTACGCTCGCAGGTACAACGAATTGCTGTCTGCATCGACATACTTTAAGAAAGGCACATTCGATTACTACAATGCGGGCCAAATTGCGAAGAGCCTTGCGGACAACGGGTTCTTTGATGCCAAGCACACCGTCAGCTTGAACGCTGCCTCCGGCAATCGGGAAATCACCAACCAGAGGGAACTTGAGGACGTCGTCGCCGCTGAAAAAGACGCGATCCTCACCGACAAGGGGCTGCGCAAGAATTTTGATGATATTGCTAAGCAGCTTCAGAGAAACGCG
>JBGPEV010000258.1:0-5249 GCA_041482995.1 bacterium
AAGATGCTCTATGACAATGCCCTGTTTGCCCAGGCGCTCGTGGAGGCGTGGCAGGTGACGAAGCGCGACTTCTACCGCGCGTATGCGGAAGACGTGCTGGAGTACGTGCGGCGCGACATGAGTTCCCCTGCGGGCGCGTTCTACTCCGCGGAGGACGCGGACAGCGAGGGCGAGGAGGGCAAATTCTACGTGTGGCGCCCGGCGGAGGTGGCGACCCTGCTGGACGGCGAGGACGCCCGCGCCGCAATGACCTACTGGAACATCACGCCCGCCGGCAACTTCGAGCACGCGGCGACCATCCTCACGGCGCCCCGCCCCCTGGCCGAGGTGGCGCAGAGCCTGGCCATGGGCGAGGAACAATTGGCCGAGCGGCTGCAGCGGGCGCGCGAGATCCTGTTCTCGACGCGCTGCAAGCGCATCCGGCCCCTGCGCGACGACAAGGTGCTGACCTCGTGGAACGCGCTGACGATCTCCGCCTTTGCCAAGGCGGGGCGCGCCTTCGGCGATCCGGCCCACGTGGAGACGGCCGCGCGCGCCGCGCGCTTCCTGCTGGCGCACCTGCGCGACCCGGACGGCCGCCTGCTGCGCCGTTGGCGCGAGGGCGAGGCGCGCTTCAAGGCCTATCTGGTGGACTACACCCAGTTGGCCATCGCCTGCCTGGACCTGTACGAGGCGAGCGGGCGCGCCGAGTGGTTCGATCGTGCCCTGGCGCTGATGCGGGACGTGAACCGCCTGTTCCGCAACCCGGACGGCCCCTACTTCGACACGGGCAGCGACGCCGAGCCGCTGCTGGCGCGCAACATGGAGGGCTACGACGGCGTGGAGCCCTCCGGCAACAGCAGCGCGGCCCTGGCCTTCCTGCGCCTGCACGCCTATGGCGTGCGCGAAGGCTTCGACCAGGACGCCCTGCGCATTTTCTCGGGATTCACCGAGCACCTGAGCAAGACGGGGGTGAGTTTTGCCGCCATGCTCAACGCCCTGGCGTTTCACCTGGCGCCGCCCCGCGAGGTAGCCATCGTGGGCGACCCCGCCGCGGCGGATACGCAGGCCCTGTTGGCCGCGCTGCACACGCGCTTCCGTCCGGACACGGTGTTGGCCTTTGCCGCGCCGGGCGAGGTGGCCGCCCTGGGCGCGCGCGTCCCCCTGCTGGAGGGGCGGCTGGCCATCGGCGGCCAGGCCACCGCCTACGTGTGCCGCGACAGGACCTGCCAGTTGCCCGTGCACAGGTTGGAGGAACTGGAGAAGCTGTTGGGGCCACAACAATGAAGCGCTGAGAATCGACTCGTGATTCTTCCCTGCCATAGGAGCAGACGTCGCATTGGACGGCGATCTGTCGTGGGGGGACAAGATGGCGAGTCACTACACTCGTTAAGTGTGATAGCGTTAAAGTTGGGGGCCGATCCGTTCGCAAGCGGCAGTCTATCCAGGCCAATACGGGGCAGTCTTGCCATTCGCGGCGACTAATGACGGCTACATAAGGAATGTCCGTTCCTGTGTCCGCGAACCCGCACTGGGCTTGGTAATGTGGCACGGAGCCTGGGACATTGATTGTGCAGTTATCATTAGCCACGTCTCGATTGACCCGTCACACCTGTCGCCGGGAGGCGTTGTGAAACTACTCATCAAGATCAATCTGGTCATGGTGCTGGTGTTTGCCGCAGGCTTGGCGATCGCCGCATTCCTCTCCTTCAAGTTGCTGGAGAGCAACGCGGAGAATGAGGTCATTCAGCAGGCCAGAATGATCATGCACTCCGCCCAAGCGGTGCGCGAATACACGGTGAGCGAGGTGCGGCCGCTGTTGGACGAGCCGATGAAGAAGATCTTTCTGCCCCAGTCGGTGCCTGCTTATGCGGCCACGCAGAACTTCAATTCATTCCAGAAGAAAAATCCCGAGTACGGCTACAAGGAGGCGACGCTGAATCCGACCAATCCGCGGGACCGGGCGACGGATTGGGAAGCGGACATTGTGCGCTATTTCAGGAATCACTCCGCGGAGAAGGAACTGATCGGGCAACGCGACACGCCGACGGGGCCGTCCCTCTACCTGGCGCAGCCCCTGCAAATCAAGAATCCGGACTGCTTGGCGTGTCACTCGGTTCCCAGCGCCGCGCCGGCAACGATGACCGCGCTTTACGGTAACGACAACGGCTTTGGATGGAAGCTTCAGGAAATTATCGGAGCGCAAATCGTCAGCGTGCCGACTTCCGTCGCCGTGCAGAAGGCCCGGTCCGCGTTCTATCTGTTTATGTCCTCATTGCTGCTCATTTTTATCGCGATGTCGGCCATGTTCAATTTGATGATGATCTTCATTGTCATCAAACCCATCAATCACATTGCGACCGTTGCCGACCAGATCAGCACGGGCAACCTGGATTCGCCTGAGTTCGCGGAAACCGGCACGCGCGAGATCGCGAACCTGGCGGCGTCGTTCAACCGGATGCGGCGCAGCCTCGTGAAGACCATGGAGATGCTTGGGGGTTGACACCGGCGGCGCCGGTGTGTCCTCAATTTCGCCTATGGAACCCTCCAATCGTACCCGGGTCTGTTCGATCGTGTTCGTCGATATCGTCAAGTATTCCGCCCAGCACGTCGCGGAGCAGATTGTCGTCAAGGAGCACTTCAACAACGTCCTCCGCGACGCGATCGAGAATGTCGCGGCCAACGAGCGGATCATCCTGGATACCGGTGACGGCGCGGCGATCTGCTTCCTGGGCGATCCCGAAGAGGCGTTTTTCGCCGCCTGGAGCGTTCGCAATGCCGTCCTCGAAACCGGCACGACGTGCAAGGTGCCCTATCACGTACGGATCGGAATCAACCTGGGGCCGGTGCGCGTCGTCAAGGACATCAACGGCAATCTGAACGTGCTGGGTGATGGCATCAACGACGCACAGCGCGTCATGGCCATTGCCGCCACCAATCAGGTGCTGGTTTCGCGCTCCTTCTACGAGGTGGTTTCCAAGCTGTCCAGCGAATATGCCGGGATGCTCCAGTATGTGGGCACGCACAAGGACAAGCACGTCCGGGAGCACACCGTATTCGAGGTGGTGCCGCTCGGAACCCGGCTAACCGCGGCACCTGCCGCCGTGCCCGAAACCTCCGAATCGCAATTCAGCGCGACGAACGCCCCGCAAGGCGATCCGGCGCCGAGAGCGGATCCGGCGGCCGCGGCCCAGGCTCCCCAACCTGGGCTTGCCGTCAATCCGGATACTTTCTTGGAACTGGAACGGAGTCTCGCCCATGAACTGGGCCCCATCGCCAAAGCCCTGATGAAGAAGGTCGCCGCGAAGGCATCGAGTCTGAAGGAGTTGAAAGAACTCTTGGCCGCTGAAATCCGGAGCGACAAGAGCAGGATGTCTTTTGTGGATGCCGTCAGGAAGATTCACTAGTGGCGCGTCCGTTTGAATTTGGTGGTTGTTTCGCCGTTGCCAAGTTCACGCAAGGACCGCGGACGTAAGGTTTCACTCAAGCCAACTCAACGCTGTCACTCTGAGCGTAGGGTCCGCGGTCGCAGTTCCTACCGATGCAAGAGGGACGCACCCCGGGTGTCCTGTCAAATGCGTTCGCACCCATCAATGTGGACCGGCTGCGGTATTCTTGCCCCGCCGCCTCCCACCTTCAGGGAAGGAAGCGCAATGCGCCGCGGACGTCCTATAGCCGCCCTGGGCGCGCGCGTCCCCCTGCTGGAGGGGCGGCTGGCGATCGGCGGCCAGGCCACCGCCTACGTGTGCCGCGACAGGACCTGCCAGTTGCCCGTGCACACCGCGGAGAAACTGGAGCGGCAGTTGGCGGTGCGCTGAATAAACTGCGCCGCAGAGGTGCAATCTGATTGTGGAATAAGCCTCCACGCCCGGCAGCATGGGCACTGGACCGGTGGGTCGGGCCTCCGTGCCCGACGCCGACACCGTGGACGGGCACCCATTCGACAGGCTCAGGGCAGGCGCCGGCACGCCCCACCAACAGCAGCGATGATCGCACCAGTTTCGGTGACGGAGAAAATTATGTCCAATGTGATTGCCATCGCCGGCGTCGGCCCGGGGCTGGGCGCCTCCATCGCGCGGCGCTTTGCCAAGGAAGGCTTTTCCATTGGCCTGCTGGCCCGTGACGTCAAGCACACCGAACCGGTCAAGAAGGAGATCGAGGGCCACGGCGGCGTGGCGGCGGGCTTTGCCGTGGACGCGACCCAGGCCGGGCCGGTCGCCGAAGCCTTCCACGCCCTGCGCGAAAAGCTGGGCGACCCCACCGTGTACGTCTACAACGCGGGCGCGTTCGTGCGGGGCGGCATCCTGGATCTGGACGTGGCGCAGTTCGAGCAGGCCTGGCGCGCCAATTGCCTGGGGGCGCTGCTGGGCGCGCAGCAGGTGCTGGCCGCCATGCTCACCCGCGGGCAGGGCACGATCCTGCTCACCGGCGCCACGGCGTCCCTGCGCGGCGCGGCGAATTTCGCGGGCTTGGCCGTGGGCAAGTTCGGGCTGCGCGCCCTGGCGCAATCCATGGCGCGGGAGTTGGGGCCGCAGGGCATCCACGTGGCGCATTTCGTCATCGACGGCCAGATCGACAACCCGCGCACGCGCGGCAGGACACCGGCCGACCGCTCGCAGCACACTTACCTCAGTCCGGACGCCATCGCGGAAACCTATTGGCAGACCCACGCCCAGCACCCCACTGCGTGGGCGCTGGAGATCGACCTGCGCCCGGCGGTGGAGAAGTTCTAGGGCGTCGACACAACTGCGAAACCACAGATTACGCAGATTGCGCAGATCAATAGGCGTTCATTTGCCTCCCGCAACGGGCCGGTCTGAACTTATCGACGGGCGCTCCGATCTCCCGCATCTTCCCTGGTGGCACACTGCAGACGATCGAAGTTCATTTTCTTCAACTTTCGGCCCAACGGCTTTTCTCTTCCAGCCTCTCCGTGAAAATCTGTGAAATCTGCGCAATCTGCGGTTTCAATGGTGTTGTTGTGCATAGCAGCCCTGGGGTCACCATCATGGCAGGACCCGCGCACAGCCACCTTGCGCCGCCCTGCCTGACGCGGCAGAGTACCCCGGGGGGTGAACCGGCGCCCCCGCTGCCTTCCACCCGCCGCCGACAGGAGCCATGAGCAAGACCGCCCTCCCGTTCACCCAGGAGGTCAAGAAACGCCACGACGGGCTGATCGCCCTGCGGCGGGATTTTCATCGCCACGCGGAGCTGAGCTTCCAGGAGACCCGCACTGCGACAGTGATCGCCGAGCGCCTGAGCGCCGCCGG
>JBGPEV010000259.1:0-5246 GCA_041482995.1 bacterium
ACCTTTGGCCGGGGAGCCGGTAAAAAAATGGCCGTTAGCCCGCCGCCCCGCGATTTGCAGGAGGCTCGCTTTTCTCCAGGGATGGAGCGCCCGTGCCGTCTTGCGCGCCCCATTCGCGGTGCCCACTCCCCTGCGCCGGGATGTATGACCCGCCATGGCTTCATTCGTGTTGAAAACCTGCACAAGCACTACCGGGATGGCGAAGGCCGGGATTTGCACATCCTGCGGGGCGTCTCCCTGACCGTGGAACAAGGGGAGACCGTGTCCATCATGGGAGCCTCGGGCACCGGCAAGAGCACGCTGCTGCATCTGCTGGGCGCGCTGGATTCCCCGGACGAAGGGTCGATTCACGTGGACGCGCAGGATATCGCCCGCATGGATCCCCAGCAGGGCGCCGCGTTCCGCAACCGGACGATCGGCTTCGTCTTCCAATTCCACCACCTGCTGATGGACTTCTCGGCGCTGGAAAACGTGATGATGCCCATGTGGATCCGCGCCGGCCGCACCTTTGCCGCGCAGACCGAAGCGCTGGCGCTGCTGCGGGAGGTGGGCCTGGAGGAGCGCGCGGCGCACCGGCCCGCGCAGCTTTCCGGCGGGGAACAGCAACGGCTGGCGATCGCCCGCGCCATCGCCAACCGGCCCAAGCTGCTGCTGGCCGACGAGCCGACCGGGAACCTGGACGAGGAGACCGGCAAGCGGGTGAGTGACCTGCTGCTGCGCCTGAACCGGGACTACGACCTGACCCTGATCCTGGTGACCCACAATCCCCAGTTTGCCGGCCGCATGGCGCGCCGGTTCGTCCTGGAACTGGGGCACCTGCGTCCCGCAGCGGCTGCCGGCGCTCATGCATAGCGGCGGCCGGATGGGGCCGAAGCGCACCGGCCGGAGGGCTTGGGCACGACTGCGTGCCGGCGCGCGCCGGCTGCTGCCGCTCGCGATCGCCCTCGGGCTGCTTCGGGCAGCCGGCGGGCCGGCGGGGGCACAGGGCCTGCCCAACCGCATCGTGGAAATCCGGGTGGAGGGCACCCGCCAGGTGGAGGTGGGGCAGGTGGTCACCGGCATCGCCAGCCGGGTGGGCGGCCCCCTCGATCCCGAACTGATCGCCCGCGACCTGCGTAGCACCTTCGCCACGGGATTCTTCTCCGACGTCCGCGCCGAGGCGGAAGAGAGTCCCGGCAAAGGGTACGTGCTGATTTTCACCGTCGTCGAGCGGGCCCGTCTCAGCGTGTTCCGCATCACGGGGAACAACCGCATCTCCAGCAAGGATTTGACGGAGAAGCTGGCGCTCAAGGTCGGGAGCTTCTATGCCCCGGCGGCCGTGGAGCAGATGCTCGAGAGCCTGCGCCGGGTGTACCGGGAGAAGGGCTATTTCAAGGTCAACCTGACGACCAAGCTCGAGCGCTTCAACGAGTTCCAGTACGGCCTCACCGTGCTGGTGGAGGAATCGCCCCGCATCTACGTCACGGAGATTCACACCACCGGCAACCAGGTATTCTCGGAACTGGAAATCAAGCGCATCATGCAATCCGCGGAAGTGGACTGCTTCGACTGGGCCAACAGTTCCGGCATGTTCGACGAGGACCGGATCAATTCCGACCTGCAGGTGATCGCCACCCAATACAGTTCCCGCGGCTACATCCGCGTGTTCATCGACAAGCCCCAGATCACCCTGATCAAGAACGCGGATTTTGCCCGGATCGTCGTGCGCATGCACATCACCGAAGGCGCGCAATACTTCACGGGTAAATTCGACATCGCGGGGGACATCGTCGGGGACAAGAAGGAACTGTTGGACCTGATCGGGCTGGTACCGGGTGAACCGTTCAATCCCCAGATCCAGAACCAGGATCAGTTCCGGTTGACGGAGCAGTACCAGGAGCAGGGCTATGCCTTCGTGCAGGTGCTGCCGGACCGCCGCGTGAACGACACGACCCACATCGTCGACGTGACCTACCAGATCCGCAGCGGGGAGAAGGCTTACATCGGGCGGATCGAGTTCCAAGGCAACCGGGAAACCCGCGACTGGGTGATGCGGCGCGAATTCGAGGTGCGGGAGAACGAACTCTACAACGGACGCAAGCTGCGGGAATCCCAGGACAACCTGCGGGCGCTGGGATACTTCAAGCCGGGAACGGTGATCGACCAGCAGGCCGGCGAAGCCGCCAACCTCCTCGATGTCGTCACCAAGGTGGAGGAAGCGCAGACCGGCACGCTGCAAGGACAACTGGGATATAGCGACGTGTCGGGAATCGTCATCTCCGCCTCGGTCTCCAAGGGGAACCTAGGCGGGCGCGGCCAGACCCTGCGCGTGAGCTCGGAATTCGGCCAGCGCAATGTGCGCCGCAACATCTCGATCGATTTTATCGAGCCCCATCTGTGGGAAACGGACTATTCCAGCGACAGCGCCGTGGCCTACGTCAACCGCGACGACACCTCGGAACTGAATCGGGGGGCGATCACCGAAGTGACGCTGTCGGAAGGTCTGGGGTACCGGTTGCTGCCCCGCCTGAGCCTCAGCTTCGCGCTCGACTTGACCAACCGGGAATTCAAGAACAAAGAGTTCAAACCGGTGCAGTTGCGGGGCCTGACGACGGCGCTCACCTACCGGACGGTGAACAACCCGATCTTTCCCAGCGATGGATCGCTCGTCAGCGCCGCCGTGACGCAATACGGCGGGCAGGTGCTGGAAGGGACCACCGAGTACCGGCGCTACCGGATCAGCGCCCAGCGCTTCATCTCGCTCAATGCCAGCAGCACGGCCGTTCTCATGGGCCGCATGATCCTGGGCTGGCTGGAAGCGGTGGGCAACAACGAGATTCCCATCGAAGACCGGTTCCGCATCGGCGGCATCTCCACCCTGCGGGGTTACAACTTCCTGGAGGTGGGAGGCCCCATGGGCGCGCGCGCACGCAATCTGAATTCGGAGCGCGTGATCGCGCTGGACCCCAACGGATTGCCCATTCTCGATGCCAACGGCAATCCGGTCGATTCCATCATCGACAAGCGCACCACCGGCATGCCGGAGTCCTCGCTGCAACAATTGGTGGGGGGGGGCACCCAGGAGCGGATCTTCAATCTCGAACTGCTTTTCCCCTTGGCGGGGGACAACGTCCGTGGTGTGATCTTCTACGATGCTGGAAACGTGAACGCCGAGCACGTCCAGTACCAACTCTTGAACGAACCGGAGCCGCAGTTCTTCGAACTCTTGTCCGCCTACGGTTTCGGCGTGCGGCTGATTTCGCCCTTGGGCGTGCTGCGCTTCGAATACGGCATCAAGGTGGCGCCGAAAAAAGGCGAGAGCCTGGACCGGTTCGATTTCACGATCAGCACCCTGTTCTAAACCCAACGACAGGTTTGCAGCCGCGGATGAACACGGATAAGAAACTCAAATGGCGATAGCGCAATGCCGTGACATGGGAGAAGAATTGCGCGCGCAGGGTTGGTTAACCGGCTCCGAAAGCCCCTGGAGAGCAGTCCGATGCTTTTTTTGTGCAGCCGGTCCCTAGAACATGGACGATGCATCGGAACCGATCTGTGTTCATCCGTGGCGAATCATGCTTGCCGCTCTGTCTAGCAACGCCGGCCCGGCCGGCGGCGCGGCGGCCGGGAGACGAATCCACAAAGGTCCCATGGCATTTATCCGACGATTGCTGGCTGCCGGCGCGGCGGCCCTGCTGCTCACGGCCCCGCTCGCCCTTGCCCAGGCCGCCGATCTGAGAGTCGGTGTGGTCGACGTCAACCGCGCCCTCAACCTCTCGGATGCCGGACAGCGGTCGAGGAAGGTGCTCCTCGCGGCCAAGGCGCAGAAGGAAAACGAGTTGAAAGCCAAGGATGGCGACCTGAAGAAGCTCTCCGAGGAATTGCGCTCCAACATCATGCTGACCGAGGCCGCGCGGGGCCAGAAGGAGAAGGACCTGCGCGATAAGGACGCGGAGCTGCGCCAGCAGGTGCAGGATGCCCAGCGCGATTTGCAGGAACAGGAGCGCAAGCTCACCGAATCGATCTTCGCCGAACTGAGGACCGTTATCGGTATCGTGGCCCAGGACCAGAAACTCGACGTGGTGCTGGAAGCGCGCGCCGCCGAGACGATTTTGTTTTCCCGTCTGAAATTTGTTGATATTACCGACGAGGTCATCGGCCGCTACAACAAGATTCAGACGACCAAGCCTTGAGACTGCCCGCCACCGGGAATGCAATCGCGCGACAGGACGGCGCCTTGGGAGATCCGTCAATGATGACCTTGGAAGACATCAAGCGGATGCTGCCCCACCGCTATCCATTCCTGCTGATCGACCGGGTGCTGGAACTGGAAGAGGGCAAGCGTTGCAAGGCGGTGAAAAACGTCACGGGCAACGAGTTCTTTTTCCAGGGGCACTTCCCGGGCAATCCGGTCTTCCCCGGGGTGTTGATCGTGGAGGCGATGGCCCAGACGGCCGGTATCGCCGCGTATTCCCTGGAGCCCGATCCGCAGAACAAGTGGATGTTCTTCGCCGGCATCGACAAGGCCCGCTTCAAGCGGCCGGTGGTGCCGGGCGATCAATTGGTGCTGGAAACGGAGTGCATCTCCCACCGCATGAACCTCTACGTGTTCCAGGGCCGGGCCTTCGTCGATGGGGCGCTGGCGGCCCAGGCGGAAATCCGGGTGGCCACGGTGCCCAAGCAGGCCGCCCAGTTGGAAACCGGGGGAAGCGGCGATGGCCGGTAGGCTGCCCGTTGCGGTGATCGGCGTCGGCTATCTGGGCCGCTTTCACGCCCAGAAGTACGCGGCGCTGCCCGATTGCCAGTTGGTGGGCGTCGTGGATGCCGACCCGGAGCGCGCCCGCAAGGTGGGCGAGGAACTGGGCGTGCCCCACTTCACCGATGTGGCGGCCGTGCTGGACCGGGTCGAGGCCGTCAGCATCGCCGTGCCCACGACCCGGCACCACGAGGTGGCCCAGGCGTGCCTCTATGCCGGCAAGCATTGCCTGGTGGAAAAGCCGCTCGCCGCCACGGTGGTGCAAGCCCAGGAACTGGTGACGCTGGCCACCCGCAAGAACGCCCTCGTGCAGGTGGGCTACCTGGAGCGGTTCAATCCGTCTTTTTCCGCCTGCCGGGCGCGCATTCGCAAGCCGCATTTCATCGAGAGCCTGCGCATCCACTCGTTCTCCGACCGGGGCAACGACGTGGACGTGGTGCTGGACCTGATGAGCCACGACATCGACCTGGTGCTCTCGGTGGTCAATTCGCCCCTGAAGGACCTGCACGCC
>JBGPEV010000260.1:0-5237 GCA_041482995.1 bacterium
ACCAGGCTCCCGCCCTCCGCGCGGGCGGAGGTCGCCAGGCAGAGCAGCAGGCCCAGCACCAGGCTGACCCACACCGCTCCCGATTTGCGCGCGAGGTTCGTCACCATTGCCACCCGAAGTCGAGGAACAGCACGATATCGGTCTCATTTTGCTGCGCGTTCAGGTCCTCCATCAGGCCCAGATTGAACAGGAATCCGTCCCGTTTGTGCTTCCAGCCCATCACCACCACGTCCGTGGGCCGTGAGATCTGGAAGTCGTCGCGGATGCTGTCCGTCGAGGGCGCGCGGAAGATGCTCGATTGGGTGGCGAGTTCCAGCAGCAAGGAGTTCGCTGGGCTTCCGCGGAACTCCAGGCCGAACAGCTTGTGTTGCAGAGAGGACGCGAACTGCCGGTCTTTCACGGAGAGCATCGATTCGCCGGCTTGGAAGTGGGCCACCACGAATCCGACCGCCTTGGATAGCAGCAGGTAATAGCCCACATCCGGTTTCCCGCTGCTCACCAGGCTGCGGGGCACGTCCGCCGCCCGGTCCAGGGGAGACTTGTACGCCAGTTTCAGGCTGACCGCCGGCAACAGCTTGCCGCCCTCCCCCCAGTTCCACTTGAGCGACCAGACGGGATCCTGGGGTACGAGGTCGATCGGCTTTTCCGTGGCCACGAGCAGTTGGCCGTCCTTGGCGATGAAATAGTGGTACTGATTGTACGCCGCGTGGGAGCGTTGCTGATTGACGCCGTTGAAGGCGCCCTCGATGCCGCGGATCGAACCGTCCAGGGTCCCGCCGCCGAAGCTCACCCAGGATTGGTCCAGCCCCAGTTCCAGGGCCGGCGACAGTCCATAGCGGAAGCGCAACGTATGGACGTCGGCTTCCAGGTCGACATAAGCGCCGTAGCCCTGCGTGGGAAAGTTGGCCGCGGTGAGTCCGGCCTCCACATCGGACTTGCTAATGACAGGATTCGACGAGGTGCTGGAATGCTGGGAGTTGATGAACGTGTTGGCCACGGCGAACTGATAGGTGACCTGGAGCGTGGACACCGGCAGCACCAGCACCGGCTCGGGCACGAAGTTCAGATAGGGCAGCGCGACGGGAAACAGGTTGCGGATGGGCAGGGGCCCCAGGCCGCCGTTGTCCGCACCCCGGGCCAGGCCGGGCAGCAACGCAATGAGCAGGACGAAGACCGCCCGCCAGCGCGCCGATCGCGCCGTCCGCCGGGCAGGGCAGGCCCTGCCGCTGCCAGACTCCGGGATTCCGTAAGCAGCCATCCCTGGAAGACAATCAAGTTCCATGCCCGGTGGGCGCATCCGCCCGAGCAGCGGTGGCGCCGTCCGGATCGGCCGTATTCCCGATTGGGATCATGAGGATGGACTCCCCGTTCCCTGCCGCCGTCGCATTCGTACAGCGGCATCAATTGCCGGAGGGCCCCCTCCTGCCGCGGCCGGAGGAAGAAAAAGCGCTGGGCGACGCCGGTTCCCCGCGCCGCCGCGCCCAGTTCGCGCTGGGGCGGGCCTGTGCCCGCGAGGCCCTGGCGCGGTTGGGCGTCCCGGGCGACGTGGCCATAGGCAGGACAGCCGGCCGCCTGCCCCGCTGGCCGGCGGGCTACGTGGGGTCGATCACCCACAGCCACGACCGGGCCGCTGCCGCCGTGGCCTTGGCCGCTGCCTACCGCAATGTCGGGGTGGACTTGGAGCGCCTGCGGTCCCCGAGCGCCGCCCTGCTCGAGCGCATCACCCGTCCGGCGGAACGGGAGACCCTGCGCGCGCTGCCGGCGCCCCAGCTCCCGCTCGCCTTCACGGCGCTGTTTGCCGCGAAGGAGAGCCTCTACAAGGCCGTCAATCCGCTGACCGGGATCTACCTCGGATTCGGCGACGCGGAGGTGCGCTTTGCCCCCGCGACCGATTGGCGCGGGAACGCCGGCGCCTTTGCCTGGAGTCTGCACAAGGACTGTGGCGCCGGGTTTCCATCCGGTGCCGGGGGGCAGGGGGCCTGGCGGCGCAACGCGGACTGGGTGGCGGCAGGCGTCTGGATTCCGTTCGACGGGCCCGCGTGAGCACAGAGGTGAGGCCCGCCGCCGCTCGGGCGGGAGAGCCGATTGTTGCCACCGGCCGTCACGAGGAGCGAGCACCGGGCCCTTGGACGCAAGCCATGGGCAAGCCGCGACAAATGAACGACCCCGCCGCAAGCGTCGGGGAATGCACACGCAGGGATTCAAGTCGCGCGGCAGGTGCCGCGGGACGCCTGCGCCAGGAAGGCCTCCGCCTGACTGACGACCGCCTCCGGGTGCCCGGGTGGAAACCAGTGCACGGCGGCCTGATGGCGGAACCACGTCAGTTGCCGCTTGGCGTAGTTGCGCGTGCGCTGTTGAATGGCCGGCGCCAGCGAATCCGCCGTCCGCCGTCCTTCCAGATGCTCGACGATTTCCCGGTAGCCGATGGCGCGCAGCGGCTTGAGGTGGGCTGGAAACCCCATGCCCAGCAGACGGCGCACCTCGTCAATCCACCCCGCCGCCAGCATCGCCGTCACGCGCCGGTCCAGACGGGCGTAGAGTTCCGCCCGCTCCCACGCCAAGCCCACTCGCAGGATGGCGCGGGCGGGCGCCCGGGGTGGGCGGCCATGGTATCCGCTCAGGGGCTCGCCCGTGGCCAGGACGACCTCCAGCGCGCGGCTCACCCGCGCCGTGTCGTTGGGGTGCAAGCGGGCCGCGCGCACCGGGTCGAGACGGGCCAACTCCGCGTGGCAGGCCGGCGTGCCGAGGCGGGCGAGGCGGGCTTGCACCTCCCCCCGCACCGCCGCGGGAATCTCCGGGACATCGGCCAGGCCCTCCGTCAGCGCCCGGAAGTAGAGGCCGGCGCCCCCGCACAGGATCGCGGTGCGGCCCTCCGCCGCCAAACGGGCGAGCGCCGCACGCGCCCGGCTCACGTAGTCCGCCGCCGAAAACGGTTGATCCGGGTCGACCACGTCCAGCAGATGGTGCACGGCGCGGGCCCGTTCTTCCGCCGTCGGCTTGGCGGTGCCGATATCCAGGTGGCGGTAGACCTGCAGCGAGTCCGTATTGACGATTTCTCCGCCCAGCCGCACCGCCAGTTCCACCGCCAGCGCGGTCTTCCCGCTGCCGGTGGCCCCGACGACCGCGATCAGCGGCGCCGCCGCCTCGTCCGCTGGGCCGGCAGGGGCGCCCCGTCCCACGGTCTTGCGGGCTCCGCCCGTGGGCGGGGTCACGGGGCGCTCGCTTCGCCCGTCCGCCGGGGCTGCGGGTTCGCGCGCTTTCCTTGACATTGACGTGCCGGTTCCATAGGTACACTCTAATTCAATCCGCCAAGAACGGCAGCGCCGGCGCCGAGCCCCGGGCTCGCCACCGGGCCAACGCCCGTGGGCGTGGAGCGACGGGAGTGCGGCAGGCGGCCACCCGGCGCACCGTCAACTCACCCGATTTGCCGAGCCTTCATGAATCGCACTGCCCCCGGTGGAATCGCAGGCAAGATCCTGCGTGTTGACCTGACCAAAGGCCGCACCTGGACCGAATCGTTTACCGGCCGGGAATGGAAGGATTACCTGGGTGGGGTCGGCATCGGCGCCAAGATTCTCTATGAGGAAGTCCCGCCGGAAGTGGGCTGGGATCATCCGGAGAACCGGCTCGTCATGGCCACCGGGCCGTTGGCGGGCCTCCCCATCTGGGGCAGCGGCGGGCTGACGGTGATTACCCGCGGACCGATGACCAATGGCGCCACGTCCACCCAGGCGAACGGATTTTTCGGCACGAACCTCAAGTACAGCGGCTACGACGCCATCGTCCTGCAGGGTAAAAGCCCCAAGTGGGTCTACCTGTTCATCCACGACGACACGGTGGAATTGCGCGATGCCGCGTCCCTGCTGGGCAAGGACACCTGGGAGACCCAGGACGCGCTCCACGAGCAGACGGGCTTCCAGGGGCATCAGTTGAGCGTCTACACCTCCGGCGTCGCCGGAGAGAACAAGGTGCGCTTTGCCGCCATTCACGGCGACTACGGTCACGTGGCCAGCAAGAACGGCTGCGGCGCGGTGCTGGGCGACAAGAAGGTCAAGGCGGTCGCCATCGTGCGCGGCAGCAAGGCGCTGCCCGTGGCGGACCCCAAGGGCCTGTTCCAGATGGCGGACCTGATCTCGCACGACCTGCGCACCAACCCCACCACCCAGGGCCTGTACCGGCTCGGAACCTTGCCCGGCGTCAGCAACCTGAGCAAGCTCGGCGTGCTCCCGATCCGCAACTACACCACCAACGAGTGGCCGGAAGGACTGGACAAGGCGATGTGGGAAGGCCAGGCCCTGCGGGACCGCTTCAGTCATCGCGGCCACCAGTGCAACGCCTGCGGAATGCATCACTGCCACCAGGTGGTGGTGGATTCCGGTCCCCACAAGGGCCAAGTGGTGGACGAGCCGGAATACGAGGGATGGTCCTCCAGTTGGACCATGGGGATCGTCAATCCCACCGATGCGGCCTGGCTGAATACCCAGGTGGACCGTGCCTGCGTGGACATCAACGAATTCGGCTGGCTGATCGGCTGGGTGATGGAGTGCTACGAGAAGGGCTACCTCACCCGGCAGCAGCTCGACGGCATCGAGCCCAAGTGGGGCGACGCCCAGGCCGCCAATGCGCTGCTGCAGAAGCTGATCCGCCGCGAAGGCGTCGGGGCGCTGCTGGCCGAGGGCGTCAAGCGCGCCTCGGAGAAGATCGGCGGGCCGGCGGCGGACTGCGCCGTGTACACGCTGAAGGGCGCCAGTCCCCGCGGCCACGACCACCGCGGCCGCTGGGAGGAGATGCTCGATACCTGCGTGGGCAGCACGGGCACGCTGGAGACGGGCCAGTCCGTGGAGCCGGGCGAACTGGGCCTGCCGGGCCGCTTCAATCCGGTGGGGGCCGACGACGTGGTGAAGATCGTCAGCGGCATGCTGGGCCGGCGCCACTTCGAGGACTCGCTCGGCACGTGCATCTTCACCACCCGCACCACGCTGAAGAATTTGTGTACCACCCTGAGCGCGGCCACGGGGTGGGACTACACGGTGGACGACGCGCTGCGCTTCGGCCGCCGCACGGCGTGCCTGCTGCGCGCCTTCAACGTGCGCTGCGGCATCGGGCCAGACCTGGAAAAACCCTCGAAGCGCTACGGTTCCATTCCCGTCAATGGCCCCATCAAGGGCGTCGGGGTCGAGGAGCACTGGGAATCCATGGTGGCCTCGTGGTATGAGCGCGTGGGCTACGACCGCAAG
>JBGPEV010000261.1:0-5236 GCA_041482995.1 bacterium
AAGTACGACGCGGCGTTCCTGGCCCAGCACGGGAACGGCGGCACCTGCTGGGCTTCGGCGCGGGGTTCTATTTCGCCCAGAGCGAGATGGGCCTCTATTGCCCCTTCACCATGACCGTCGGCGTGGGGTTCGTGCTCGAGCGTCACCCCGTCCAGGGCGCGCAGGGCGCGGCGCTGACGCGGGAGGTGATCGGGCGGTTGGGGCACCCGGAGCGCGCCCGGCGGCTGCGGGGCGGCATGTTCCTGACCGAGCGCCAGGGGGGATCGGACGTGGGCGCCAACACGGTGTTGGCCGCCCAACGCGACGGGCGCTGGTACCTGAGCGGCGACAAGTGGTTCTGCTCCAACGTGGATGCGGAAGCCGTGCTGGTGCTGGCCCGCATGCCCGGCGGCGCGGCCGGCACGCGGGGACTCGGCTTGTTCCTCGTGCTGCGGGAAACTCCGGCGGGCAACGGCGGGACGATCCGCATTCACCGCATCAAGGAGAAGCTGGGGGTGCGCTCCATGCCCACCGGCGAAGTGACCCTGGAGGAGACCGAGGGCTTCCTGATCGGCGGGCAGGACCAGGGCTTCAAATGGATGGCGGAGATGATCAACCTCTCCCGCCTCTATGCGTCCATCGGCAGCGTGGCCGCCCTGCGGCGGGCGCTGCTGGAATCCCTCGCCTATGGCCGCCAGCGCCGGGCCTTCGGCAAGCCGCTCTGGGAGCAGCCCCTCTGGCGGGCCACCCTGGCGGACCTGCAGGCGGAATACCTGGGGGCGTTCGCGCTGGCGTTCGGGGCGGTGCGCGCCTTGGACCGTGCCGCGTGCGGCGACGAGGCGGCGGCCAAGGAGATCCGCATCTTGACGCCCCTGGTCAAGGCGCTCACGGGCAAGCTCGGGGTGTTCGGCGTGAGCGAGGCCATGGAGAGCATCGGCGGCAATGCCTACATCGAGGAGAGCATCCTGCCGCGCCTGCTGCGGGACGTGCAGGTGAACCCGATCTGGGAGGGCACCACCAACATCCTCACGCTGGACGTGCTGCGCGCCATCGCCAAAGAGCGCTGCCACGAGGCCTTCTTCGACCTGGAGCGGCGCGCCTTGGGTGGCGTCACGCCGGAGCAATTGGGCGGGCGCGGCGTGCACCGCTATCTGGAAGGCCGGATGCGCAACGATGCCGAACGCCTGGCCGCCCTGGCCAACGAGCCGCCGGAGCAGCAGCAACGTGGCGCGCGGGAATGGCTGGAATCGGCCGGACGCACGGCCACCATGGCGCTGCTGTTGGAAGCGGCGGCCCACCCGCCCATGCGCGAGACCTGCCTGGCTGCCCTGCGCCGCCTGCAGGCCCGCCCCACCGGCATCTACCCGTTGGCCGGGTCTGCGGCGGCCGGGCTTGCCGATACCGAGGAGGTGCTGCTGCGCTCGGGATTTGGCGGGTAGCGGCAAGGAATGGCGGGACGGGCTGGGGCCTGTCCTGTGCCCGCCGACTGGGTGCCCGTCAGGGGAATGGTAGGACGGGCCTCCGTGCCCGTCGCCTCAGACTGCGACGGGCACGGAGGCCCGTCCCACCAACGTGCTCTGCACGACGGGCACGGAGGCCCGTCCTACCAACGACCGCGATGCGTAGGGGCACGATATATCGTGCCCCGACTACGGGGTTTCTCGCGAAGGGTGTTGTAGGGGCGACCGGCGGTCGCCCAGTCAGCTACGCCAGCGCCTTCTTCAGCACGGGGGTGAGGATGCCGATCATCTCGTCCACCTGGGCATTGCCGATGTTCAGCGCCGGCATGAAGCGCAGGGTGGCCGGGCGCGGGGCGTTGATCAGCAGCCCGGCCTCGAAGCCGTGGACCACGGCTCCGCGATCAGGGGGTCACACAGTGGAAACTTTCCGCGCTGTTGCGGTCGCCGCCCCGGTAGCGGGGATAGGACGGATAGCGGCACATCGGCCGGGCGGCCAGCACGGGGAATGGGGGGGCCAGCACTTGCGCGACCTGTACCAGATCCCCCGGCGCCGTTCCCTGCTCCACCCAGCCGGAAAGCACGGTCAGCATGTCCACGGCCGATGGCGCGCCGACGCCCATGTGATCCGCCCCGGGGGTGACGTAGAGCCGCAAGAACTTGTCCGCCGCCGGCTGGCCCAGCCGTTCCACCACCGACCGGTAATACTCGATCCCCGCGTAGGGGCTCTGCGCATAGTCGGCCATGTGCTCGCTGACGATCAGCTTGCCGCCGCGGGCCGCGAATGCCGAGAGGTCCGGATGGGTGGAGTCCATCAGTGCGGAGACTTCCCGCACGCGCTGCGCGAACTTGTCCGCATCGTATTCCCTGGCATCGAACGTGGGGTCCCGGGCGATGAAGTACTGGATGGCGCCGCTGCCGTAGAGCCAGGCGCGGCTGCTGGTGGGACCGGGCGGCACGGTCGGCGGCGCCGTTCCGGTTTGCCAGCTCACCCATCCGCCCACCGGGCCCCCGCCGGACGCCCCTTCGCCTCCCACGCCCCAACCCGGGTAGTGCCGCACCCCGTTGGCCAACGCAAAATTGAACGGGAAGGGCGCGTGCAGGGTTTCCACCACCTTGATCTCAGGGTCGGACAGGCACCTGTTCCCGCCGGCGGCCGCCGGAGGACAGCGCAGCTTGGACACGTCGAAGGCGCGCTTGCACCCTTCGTAGTTGCTCACGATGCCGTCCGCGACTCCGTCATCGGCATCGCAGGCGGCCAGCACGGCCTCCTCGACCAGCTTGGCCTTCCCGGGCGAGATCCATCCGGGGCCCATTTGGGCGACGCCCATCCTCGTGCCGGCGAATTGCAGGGCCACCCAGTTGATCACCGGCACGCGGCTGAAGATGCCGTCAAAATCCGCGGGGAAGCGTTGCGCGATTGTGATCCCCTCGCGCCCGCCTTCGGAGCTGCCCATGAAATAGAGGTGCTGAGGTGCCTTGCCATACCGCCGCTTCATCAGCTCCACGGCAACGTCGCGCACCTTCTTGTAGGATGCGTAGGCGAAATTCGTGAGCGCCTCGCCGTTCAGGGCGAATGCCTGCAGGGGCACGCCCGGTGCGTTCTGGTGTCCCGAGTCGGTGCCATAGGTCACGTAGCCCCGGCTGAGCGGAGACGGCCGATCCGGCCGCGCGGAGGGGGGCAACGCGAGACCCGTGATCAGCACGCCGTTGAATCCGCCGCCGCCGAACTGCAGGGAACGCCCGTTCCATTGGGTGGGCAGATTCACCTGGAAGCGGATGGCGGGCGCCTGAGGATCCACGGGCGCGATGGCGCCGACGACGCGGCAGTGCTCCGGTGCCGCGGGCTTCACCGCGATTTCCGTCGGCAGCGGTGCGAAGGGCCCATTCAGGTCCACGGACACTTCGACCGGTGCCACCAGGACGGTGGATTCGACGGTCGCGCCGCCCGTCGGCAACCCGATGGCCGCGGCGGCAATCGGTTGCTTCAGTCGCGAGCACGCGTCGGCGGGATTGGCCGCCGAGGCCGGGGATTGTGCCCCCGCCGTCGCTGCGAGCAGCAGGCCCGCGAGACAAGCCAGACCGATGTGCAGGAATCGCACGATCAACGCCGACGGACGGATAGACCGGCCCATACAGTGCCCCCTCCCAAAGGTTCACGCCATAGTCCGCCGGGCGGCGGCTACCATCATGGATTGCCCGCCCCGAAGCAGATGTGTTGTAGGGGCGGCCGGCCGTCGCCCCATCCTCTACGCCAGCGCCTTCTTCAGCACGGGGGTGAGGATGCCGATCATCTCGTCCACCTGGGCATTGCCGATGTTCAGCGCCGGCATGAAGCGCAGGGTGGCCGGGCGTGGGGCGTTGATCAGCAACCCGTTCTCGAAGCACTGGGCGACAATGTCCGCCCCTTTCTCCTTGGGCAGGTCCACGGCGACCAGCAGGCCCTTGCCGCGCACGTCCGTGAAGCCGAACTCGGTCTTCAACTCCTTCAGGCGGCGCATGAGGTACTTGCCGCGGGACAGGGCCTTGGCCGGCACTTTCTTGGCGATCACCTCGCCCACCACGGCGCAACCCGCCGCCATGGCGAGCGGCTGGGCGCAGAACGTGCCGCCCTGGTCCCCTTGCTCGAAGACGCACACGGGGTCCTTCGCCAGCAGAGCGGCCACGGGGAAGCCGCCCCCCAGCCCCTTGCCCAGGGTCATGATGTCGGGCTCCACGCCGTATTGCTCGTAGGCGAACAGGGTGCCGCAGCGCCCGATGCCCGTCTGGATCTCGTCCAGGATCAGCAGCAGGCCCTGCTCGTCGCAGAGCTTGCGCACGCCCTGCAGATAGGCCTTGTCCGCCACGTACACGCCCGCCTCGCCCTGCACGGGCTCGAGCATGATCGCGACCGTCTTGCCCGGCACGACGGCCCGGCGCACGGCCTCCAGGTCGTTGAACGGCACGCGGACGAAGCCGTGCACCTTGGGCTCGTACAGGGCGTCCCAGTGCTGCTTGCCGGAGGCGGACATGGTGGCCAGCGTCCGGCCGTGAAACCCGTTCCAGGCGGTGACGATCTCGTGGGCGCCGTTCTTCTTCACCGCGCCCCACTTGCGCGCCAGCTTGATGGCGCCTTCATTGGCCTCCGCGCCGCTGTTGGCGAAGAACACCTTGTCCAGGCAGGAGTTGTCCGTCAGCAGCTTGGCGAGCTGCACCATGCGGTCGTTGTAGAGCGCGGGGCTGGCGTTGACGAGTTGCCTGGCCTGCTGCGTCAGCGCCCGCACCAGCACGGGCGGGCAATGGCCCAGGCAGTTGACAGCCCAGCCCTGGATGAAGTCCAGGTACTGCTTGCCCTCGGCGTCCCACACGTAGCTGCCCTTGCCGCGCACCATCACCCGGGCCGGACGCGTCACCACGTACATCAGGCTGGCCTCCGCTTGCTGCACGATCTCCGCCGAGGTGGTGTGCATGGCCAGCGCGGCTTGCGCCGATGTCGATGCGGGCATGGCAGGCGTCCTTTCAGGGCAGCTTGGGTTGACGGCCACCCGCGCCTCCCAGCGCGGGTCAAGGGGCAGCCCGCGCTGGCGGCGCGGGGAAAAGGAATGGGTACCACATCGAGGCCGGAAGCAAAACGCAAGCGCCCGGCCGGGCAGGGCAGGGCGCCTGCAAAGCCGGTCCAGGCCCTTAGAGGCGAGCGGGTGGTGGCAGGCGTCCCCGCCTGCCGCCTCGTGTCGAGCGGGCCGGGAGGCCCGCGGCTACCCCTGCTGGCTGGTTGGCCGGCCTTCGCACTTGCCCTGCCGGCGGCGCTACGCCGGGGGGCG
>JBGPEV010000262.1:0-5224 GCA_041482995.1 bacterium
CCCGCAAAGAGATCGACGGCTATGGGTCGAACGAGAGCCATCCGTGGACTCTGAGGAAGATGAAAAACCCGTTTCTACCCTAATTCTCAAGGAACGATACCAGCTTTTCCTCAAGATTTCCCGGCCGCCTCAGTTGGCATTGCCAAACGACCATGCATTTCCAGCCGGAGGCATTGAGCGCTCTGCGAACCCGCGCATCGCGATCGCGGTTGGCGTCAATTTTCTTCCTCCAGTACCTGAGCCTCGATTTTGGCAGCCTGCCATATCGACAGCGGTGACCATGCCAAAAGCAGCCATGAACGAATACGATCTTTCGCCTCTTGGCAAAGACCAAATCGGGGGTTCCTGGCAGACTACTGACATGTAGACGATAACGAAAGCCATGCCTATGCAGCAGACGCCGGACAGCCAGTTCGGGACCTGTGTCTCTCGTCCCGACTGACTGCATAATTCGGCGTCGTTGTTCAGGCGTCCTGGTATCGGTCATCGGAACGATGTGCAGCAGCCGTGGGAAGGATGAAAACTGCTCCAGCCTACGCCGAATCCGCGCCGGAAGCGCGCGGGCTCTCCACCTCCATCCGCTGTATTGCCCGGCGATAGCGCCGCTCCGCCTTGTCATAGCCCATGCGGTAGGCGAGCGAGCCCACGACGAGCACCAGCAGGCCAATGCCGATGACGTGGACGGAGATGAGCATCATGGCAGGGCCGGTGTGCGGGAAGGGTGGCGCCGGATGGGGTTCCGCATCAGCCCTCCGAAGCATCGGCCTGGCGCTTCAAATCGGCGAGCAATCGCGTGAGGGCGTCCGCCGCCTGGGCGGTGAGTTGCAGCACGTGGCTATAGTTCATGCCCATGGGGCCAAGCACCCCGATCTGCCCTTCCCAGGCTTCCCATCCGAAGGGGTGGCCGACGATGGAACAATCCTCCAAACCACGATAGCCGGTCTCCGTACCGATGGAAACCCAGCCGCTCTCGATCGGCCGGCCGGCGGCGCGGGCGTTTTGCAGCAGGGCGGGATCGCCCAGGATGCGGCCAAACAGGGCGAGCCGTTGCGCGCTCTGCCCCTGCGGGAAGCGCGCGAGATTGTCCCGCCCCCAATCCCGGGCCTCCAGCACGTCGTCCCACTCGAAGGCCCGGCGCAGCATGCGGAACGCGGCGCCGAGCGAGGGCATCTGCTCCAGCACGTCCTTGGGCTCGCCCGCCATGATGTCCCGCCGGATGCGCTGCAGCGGCGCGCCCCGATAGGTGCTGTTGAGGTATTGGGCGACGTGGTTCAACAGCTCGTCGGGAAAGGGGGTGGTCGCGGCGATCAACTTGGACCACAGGTCGCCGAACGGTGTGTGCAGGGTCACCAGCACTTGCCGCCGCGGCACGCTGTGCAGGCGCGCCCAGTCCAAAGGATAACGGTCACGCGGCGGCAGGGCCGCCAAGGCGACGGCGCCGGTGGATTGCGCCAGCGCACGGCCCACCTGATCCAGGCCGTCCTGCAAGGTGGGCGGACCGTCCTTGGACGCCAGACGCACTTCCTGCCCACCGCCCCGCGGTTGGCGGCCACCCAGCCGCGTAACGTAGATCGTGAAGGCCTTCTGCGTGGGAATCCGCCCGCGCGGGACGCCCTCACTGGTGAGAAACCCGCCCGAGCTGAGATCCTCCATCAGATTGCGGATGGTGGTGGGAGACAGGGCGAGCCGGGAAATCTTGGAGAGCGTGCGGGCGCTCACCGCCTCCTGGTGCTTCAGGTAGTACTGGATGATCTCTTCGAGGATCTGCTCCTCGCGCTGCAGCAGCCCGTCTTCGGCCATGGCAGGCGGTGGGTTGGGGGGTTCCTTGCGCGCCGCGGGACCTGGCGGTGTCGGTTGGATGTAACGGGTACTCACGTTTTTGTAAAGAAGCGTCCGTGGCTTCGACGGAACCGAACGGCCAGACGGAGTCCGCAGTGTCCCGGCCGCTGAGGCTCGCTCCGCCTGACTTGACCAAACCGTGACGGTTGCGCGCTAGCGTCAGCCCAGCCATCGGGGTCTGGTTTGGCCGATTGCGCGCGGAGCCGTCCCATTTGGAGGCTGGCCGTGTCCTTCTCCTTTACGGTAACTCCCGAAGAATTGGGGTTCGTGGGCAGCGGCCTGCATCGGCCGGAGAGATCGGGCGCCCGCACGTGGATACGATCCAGGGCCGGGTGCTGCGGAACCTCTCCAGTCTGGCCTTTGGCGGGCCGGATCGGCGCACCGCCTACCTGGGATGCCTGCTGGGCGACCGTCTGGCGACCTTCCGCTTGCCGGTGGCCGGCGCTATCCTGTCCCATTGGGGGTGGGGCGCCTGACCGGCCGGTACCGGCGGCACATGATCCAGGTCATGGAGGGTTTGGGCCCCCTGGGCAAGGATAACGATTATCAGGAGCCCATGGTGGACCAACGCATCGTCTTCGATCCCGATCTGATCCGGCGCTACAACAAGTCCGGACCCCGTTACACGTCCTACCCGACCGCCCTGCAATTCCACGAGGGATTCCGGGAGGCGGAGTACCGGGGCTGGGCCGGGCGCTCCAATGCCTCGGGCAACCCGCTCTCCCTGTACTTCCATCTGCCGTTCTGCCAGAGCGTCTGCTTCTACTGCGCCTGCAACAAGCTCATCACCCGGGACAAGTCCCGCTCTGGCCCCTATTTGGCGCGGGTGCACCATGAGCTGGCGCTGCAGGGCGCCCTGTTTGACCGCAAGCGCCGGGTGGAGCAGTTGCACTGGGGCGGCGGCACGCCCACGTTCATCAGCCACGACGAGATGCGCGAGTTGATGCGGGTGACCGGCAAGCAGTTCAGCCTGCGAACGGATGACCAGGGCGACTATTCCATCGAGGTGGACCCGCGGGAAACGCAGCCGGATACCATCGCCCTGTTGCGGGAATTGGGGTTCAACCGGTTGAGCTTGGGCGTGCAGGACGTGGACCCGGTGGTGCAGAAGGCCGTGAACCGCGTCCAGCCGGAAGCCATGACGGAAGCCGTCCTCTCCGCGGCACGCAGCGCCGGCTTTCATTCCATTAATTTGGACCTGATCTACGGGCTGCCCCACCAGACCGTGGAGGGCTTTGAGCACACGCTGGAGCGGGTGCTGGCCTGGCGGCCGGATCGGCTGTCCGTGTTCAACTACGCCCATCTGCCGGACCTGTTCAAGCCGCAGACCCGCATCCACGAGGCGGACCTGCCCACCCCCGCCGCCAAGCTGGACATCCTGCAGATGTCGATCCAGAAGCTCGCCGCCGCCGGCTATCTGTACATCGGCATGGATCACTTCGCCTTGCCCGGCGATGAGCTGGCGCGGGCGCAGCGCGACGGCACGCTGCACCGCAATTTCCAGGGCTACACCACCCATGCCGACTGCGACCTGGTGGGGATGGGCATGACGGCCATCAGCAAGGTGGGCGACAGCTATAGCCAGAACGAGCGCTCGCTCAATCCTTACTACGACACCCTGGACACCGGGCACCTGCCCGTGTTCCGCGGCGTGGAACTGACGGCCGATGACGTCTTGCGGCGCGACGTGATCACGCGCCTGATCTGCCACTTCGAGCTGGACCTGGCGGCCACGGAGCGCCGCTTCGGGATCTCCTTCCGGGAGACCTTCGGCACCGAAATGGCAGAACTGGCGGGCATGGAGCAGGACGGTCTGCTGGACGTACACGGCGCTACGATCCGCGTGCGGCCGGCCGGCAAGCTGCTGATCCGCAACATTTGCATGGTCTTCGACCGCTACCTGCGCGAAGCCGCCCAGCGCCGCTACTCCAAGGTGATCTGAAGCGCCGGCCCGCGCGGCTCCCCCCAACCCCCCATCCTTCGCTGCGCTCGAGGACAGGCCTGGTAGGGGGCTTGCCGCACCCCACCCTGGCCCGCCTGCGGCGGGCCTGTCCCTCCCCGTAAACGTGGAGGGACGACTTCCTTAGCGCAGGTTGACTGGGAAGAGTTCACGCCACCGGCGATTGATATGGGCCGGCAAACGCCGTCGATACTTGCCGATCAGTGCCAGTTGGTAGTACGTGTTCTTATTCGCAGATAAGGAGTCAGCAAGGCCGCACCATACCCAGCACGCTCTGGCCCGAGGAAGAGGGGAGGCCATGGGTGCGCACTCTTCATTCCAGATACTGACCCTTTCCCACGGGCGGCGCGCCAGCCACGCCTTCCTGCCGCTCCTTGCGCTGACGGCGGTTTTGCTGGGCGGCTGCTTCGACGACGTCAAGCAGTGCCAGCCGGGGTCGGCGAGCAATCCGTGCAAGACCGATGGAGGCGCGGCGGGCGGCGGGGGTGGGGGAGGAGGCGGCACGACACTGGTCGCGATCCAGGTGACTCCGCCCACCCCCAACATCGCCACCGGCACCGCTCAGCAGTTCACCGCGACGGGCATCTACTCCGACTTCAGCACGCAAGACTTGACCAGTGCGGCGTCGTGGACCGCGGGGGCGGCGGGGGACACCGGCACGGCCATCATGATCGGCGTAGCTGGCTTGGCCACGGGAACAGGGGCCGGAAGGGTGACGATCGCGGCCACCTCCGGGGGTAAGTCGGGCACGGCGCAGTTGACGGTTACCACCGCAACGCTTTCTTCCATCCAGGTGACTCCGCCGGCCCCCAGCATCGCCCTGGGCGCGACGCAACCATTCACGGCCACGGGGATCTACTCCGACAGCAGCACACAAGACCTGACCGCGTCGGTGTCCTGGACGGCGACGACGCTCTCCGGCGGCACGGCAACCATCACACCAGGCGGCTTGGCCACCGGCACGGGTGTGGGCACCGTGACCGTTACGGCCACCTCCGGCGCCAAGAGCGGCAGCGCCACCTTGACCGTAACGAACGCGACGCTGGTTTCCATTGCCGTGACCCCGCCCACCGCGTCCATCGCCGCCGGCACTACCCAGCAGTTCACAGCGACGGGGACTTACTCGGACAGCAGCACGCAAGACTTGACCGGTTCGGCGTCGTGGACAGCAACCACGCTCTCCGGCGGCACGGCAACCATCGCAGCTGGCGGCTTGGCCACCGGTACCGGTGTCGGAACGGTGACGATCACGGCCACATCTGGCGGCAAGAGCGGCAGCGCCACCCTGACCGTCACGAGCGCCACGTTGGTTTCCATCGCTGTGACCCCACCCACGGCGTCCATTGCGAATGGCACTACCCAACAGTTCACGGCGACAGGGACTTACTCGGACAGCAGCACGCAAGACTTGACCGGTTCGGCGTC
>JBGPEV010000263.1:0-5222 GCA_041482995.1 bacterium
AGGCCGGGGATGTGCTCCGGATCGAACTCGACCAAAATGTCCAAGTCGCTGTTCGGTGTGAAATCTGGACGGAGGACGGAGCCGAACAGCGCGAGGCGGCGAATGTGGCGGCGGCGGCGGAATTCAGCCACGCGGTCGGCAGGAAGGGAGATGTGCGCGCGCATGACGGGAACCCCATCGGTTTTGGCGATCCGGATCCCTTCTTGTACCACACATCGCCCTACACCGGCTCCCGCCGGATCTTCGCCCCCAGCGTGCCCAGGCGCTTCTCGATGGCCTCGTAGCCGCGGTTGATCGGGTGGGCGTTCTGGATTTGGCCTGAGCCTTGCGCGCCCTGGAGTGTACGCATTTCTCAATTGACATTTGGCTGTCTCTCTGGTAGAGTAATTAAGCGGCGGTAGGAGGACCCCACGCTCCGGCGCACCGGCATTCCACCGAGGAAGCAACTCGCAGTCTCGCGGCGCAATGGCTTGGGCTGCGAATGCAGCGCATGAGGTTTGGCATTTCAACTCAATGCTATTGATATTAAACGAGAAAAAATGAAAATCACGAACGGCCTCCATAAGTCGGGGAGCACCGGCTGACGCCCGCAGGGCAGCGACGGGATTCTGTGCGGTATCGGCGACGAAGCGGCCCACTGCCGCAGGCGGCTGAACGGCGGATGATCGCCAGATGTCGAGACTTTGGCGTCGTGCGGGAGGGGGCCCTACCCGGGCTCCCGGCGGATTCGCGCCCCCAGCGTGCCCAGGCGCTTCTCGATGGCCTCGTAGCCGCGGTCGATCTGGTGCACGTTCTGGATTTCGCTCGTGCCTTGGGCGCCGAGCGCGGCGATGAGCAAGGCCATGCCGGCGCGGATGTCGGGGGTGTTCATGAGCGCGCCGCTCAGGCGGGAGGGGCCGACGACGATGGCGCGGTGCAGATCGGCCAGGACGATGCGCGCGCCCATGCTGATCAGGCGGTCCACCCAGAACAGGCGGTTCTCGAACATTTTCTCGAAGATCAGCACCGTGCCCGTGCACTGGGTCGCCACCACCAAGGCAATGCTGGTCAAGTCCGAGGGGAACGCGGGCCAGGGGCCGTCGTCGATCTTGGGAATGGCGTCGCCCAGTTCCGGGTGAATGGCCAGCTTCTGGTCGCCCGGCACGCGCAGGTGGGGGCCTTCCTCCAGCGTTTCGACGCCCAGCTTGCGAAACACGAGCCGGATCATGCGCAGGTGCTCCAGGCCCGCGTTCTTGATCAGCACTTCGCCGCGCGTGACGGCGGCCAGGCCCACGAAGGAGCCCACCTCCGTGTGATCGGGCAGCAGCGTGTGCTCGCCGCCGCCCAGGCGCTCGGCGCCGCGAATGGTGAGGCGGTTGGTGCCGATGCCCTCGATGCGCGCGCCCATGCCGTTGAGCATGTGGCACAGGCCCTGGATGTGGGGTTCGCAGGCGGCGTTCTCGATCACGGTCGTGCCGTCCGCCAGGGCCGCGGCCATCACGGCGTTCTCGGTGGCGGTCACCGAGGCTTCGTCCAGGAACAGGTGCTCCCCGCGGAAGCGCCCGCCGGGCAGAGTGAAGGAGAACTGGCGCCCGGAGGTCTCCTCGATGCGGGCGCCCAGGCGGCTCAGCACGAGCAGGTGGGTGTCCACCCGGCGCAGGCCGATGCGGTCACCCCCCGGCGCGGGCAGGGTGGCGGCCCCCGCCCGGGCCAGCAGCGGGGCGGCGAGCAGGATCGACCCGCGGATGCGCCGCGCCACCTCGGGATCCGGCCGGTCGGACACGCCGTTGTGGGAGTGGAACCGCCAGGAGTGCGGCCCCAGCCGGGTTACGTTCACGCCGATCCCGCGCAGCAGGCCCAGCATGTCCTGGATGTCGCGGATGTCCGGCACGTTGTGCAGCGTGATCGGCGCGTCCGTAAGCAGCACGGCGGCCAGCGCGGGCAGGGCCTCGTTCTTGTTCCCGGCGGGCTCGATCTCTCCGCTCAACGGGTGCCCGCCTTCGACGATGAATTTTTCCACAGGCAGCGCGGCAAGGAGATAACGGCAACAACGATCCACAGATTTCACAGATTACACAGATATGCTCAAGAGGTCTTGGGGCGCCGGTTCGCAAAGTTCCCTCTTGGCCATCAGCCGAACAGCCGTTTCACGAGTCTTTGAATCTGTGTCATCTGTGAAATCTGTGGATGCGCAGTTTTTGTGGCTAGTCCTCGAATTTCGGCTTGCGCTTTTCGATGAAGGCGCTGACCCCTTCGCGGAAGTCCGGCGTGCCCGCCAGGCGAATCACCTCTTGGCGCTCGATCTCCAATCCCCGGCGGAACGGGAGCGGGCCGCCCTCGGTGATGGTATAGCGGATCGCCTTGAGCGCCTCCGCGGGCTTGGCGGCGAGGGATTCGCCGTAGGCCTGCACGTGGGCGCGCAGGGTGCCGCGGGGCACCAGCTCATCCACCAGTCCCCAGTCCAGCGCCTGGGTTGCGGAGATCAGTTGCCCGTCGTAGAGATAGCGGATGGCGCGCGACCGGCCGATCAGCCGCGCCAGCGCCTGGGTGGTGCCGATGGGCGGGATCAAGCCGATGGCGATCTCCGGCTGTCCCAGTCGCGCGTCGTCGGCGCAAAAGCGCACGTCGCAGTGCAGCGTCATCTCCAGTCCCCCGCCCACGGCGGTGCCGTGGATGGCCGCCAGCAGCGGCTTGGCGGAGGTGCGCATGGCCCGCACGAGGCCGTGGACGCGATCCACCCACGCGGTCATGCCGGCCTCATCGATGCCGCGGAACACCTCCATGTCGGCGCCCACGCTGAAGTACTTGTCCACGGCGCTGGCGACGACGATCACGCGCACAGCCGGATCGGCCAGGAGCGCCTGGAAGGCGGCAACCACCTCCTCCACCATCCCCGCGGTGAAGGCATTGAGCGGCGGGCGGTTGTACTCCAGCCAGCCCACGCGGTTGCTGACGGTGACGCGGAGGAATTCGTAGGTGGCAAGCATGTTCCGCGATGCTGAAGGGTGCGGGTAGCGGTTGCCCTACCCTTCCAGCAACGCCTGCATCCGGTCAAGCGCCTTGCTGGTGGCGCCCGGCTTCGCCGCGGCGTTGGCCATGCGGCGTTCTCCGCTCAGGGCGCGACCTGCACGCCCCTCCAAAACGCCACATAGCCTTCGATGTGCTTGGCCTTGGGCAGGGTTTCCGGGTAAGTCCAAGCGGCGTCCTTGTTGCTGTTCCCGTCCACGATCACGTCGTAGTATTGGCAGGCGCCCTTCCAGTGTCACGTATAGGGCGTGGGACTCGCTTTCAGGAACTCCATGCGGACGGCGTCACGCGGGAAGTAGTGGTTGTTCTCGACCACGATGGTCTTGTCGCTTTCGGCCAAGACGGCGCCGTTCCAGATGGCTTTCATGCGCGTCTCCGGAAACAACTGCTGAACCACGACGGCACGACGGCACAACGGACCGCACGACTCATTTGGAATCATGGTTCCCGCCAAGCCGCAGTTCTTTGTGTCCGTCGTGTCCTTTGTGGTTCAGCAGGGCGGTTGTTGGTTACGACGCCCGCGCCCGCGCCCGCCCCTGTCCGTTGCCGCGCACGAAGGCGGCGAGGATGCTGACGGCGGCGGGCGTGATGCCGCTGATGCGGCTGGCCTGGCCAAGCGTGTCCGGGCGGAACTTGGTCAGCTTCTGCACCACCTCGCGGGAGAGGCCCGGCACCCGTGCGTAGTCCAAGTCGGCGGAGAGCGCAATCGCTTCGAGCCGCTCGAGCATCGCCAGTTGGCTGGCCTGCCGCTCCACGTAGCCCTCGTACTTGATGCCGAACTCCACCTGCTCGCGCACGGCGGCGGGATACGAGGCGACGTCCACCGTGTCCGCCACGAAGGTGAGCGCGCCCAGGGCGTCCAGGGTCATCTCGGGGCGCCGCACCAGGTCGGCCGCCGTGGCGCCCGACTTGATGGCCGGTTGGCCATGGGCGTCGAGCTCCCCATTCACCGCCGGCGTGGGCGTGACCGCGATCGCCGCCAGCGCGCCCCGCAGGGCGTGCACCGCGCGCACCTTGTCCTGCACCTGGCGCCAGCAATCGTCCGGCAGCAGGCCGATGCGCCAGCCCTTCTCGCTCAGGCGCTGGTCCGCGGTGTCCTCGCGCAGAATGATGCGGTACTCCGCGCGGGAGGTGAACATGCGATAGGGCTCGTCCGTGCCCTTGGTGATCAGGTCATCCACCAGCACGCCGACGTAGGCCTCGTCCCGGCGCAGCACGAACGGGGGCGCCCCGCGCACCTGCAGCGCGGCGTTGATCCCCGCGACCAGCCCCTGGGCGGCCGCTTCCTCATAGCCGCTCGTGCCGTTGATCTGCCCGGCGCAGAACAGGTTGGGCACGTCCTTCAGCGCCAGGGTGGGGTGCAGTTGCAGCGGGAGCACGAAGTCGTATTCCACCGCGTAGCCCGGCCGGGTGATCTCCACCTGCTCCAGCCCCGGAATCGTGCGCAGGAACGCCAGTTGCACGTCCGGCGGCAAGCTGGTGGAGAGCCCGTTGGGATAGATCTCGGTCGTGTCCAGCCCGGTCGGCTCGAGGAAGATCTGATGCCGCTCCTTGTCCGGGAACTTGACCACCTTGTCCTCGATGCTGGGGCAATACCGCGGCCCCACGCCCTTGATGGCGCCCGAGTACATGGCGCTCTTGGACAGGTTGTCCTGGATCACCTTGTGCGTGCCGCCATTGGTGTAGGTGATGAAGCAGGAAACCTGGGGCATTTCAATGCGGCTGTCCCAGAAGCTGAACTTGCGGATCGGGTCGTCGCCCGCCTGCTCCTCCAGCCCGTCCCAGCGGATGGAGCGCCGGTCCAGGCGCGGCACCGTGCCGGTCTTCAGCCGGCCCAGCATCAGGTTCAGCCGGCCCAGCGCGTTGGGCAAGCCCTTGGAGGGGAACTCCCACATCCGGCCCGCCTCGTGGCGCATCGTGCCCATGTGGATCAGCCCGTTGAGGAACGTGCCCGTCGTAATGACAACCGTCTTGCCATGATAGGTGGCACCGTCGTTGGTGTGCACGCCGAGGATCGTGGTCTTCCCGGCCGCTTCTTCCACCAGAAAGTCCTCGACCGTCGTCTGCTTGATCGTCAGGCGCGGCTGCCGCTCCAGCGTGGAGCGCATGCGGGCGCGGTAGCGGTACATGTCGCTCTGGCAGCGGCTGCCCCACACGGCCGGGCCCTTCGAGCGGTTGAGCACGCGGAACTGGATGCCCGTGGCGTCCGCGCAGCG
>JBGPEV010000264.1:0-5221 GCA_041482995.1 bacterium
CGTCACCCGCCACACCGCGTAGTAGGCCAGCAGCGTGAGCACGAATGCATAGAGGAGGAACGCGCGCAGGTCGTGCAGTTGCAGCCCGAGCAGCGTGGGCCGGGGCACGCCCGTTACGCCGCCTTCTCCGCCCGTCACGTCAATCCAGTTGAGGAAGATGCCCACCACCACGGTCTGGAAGCCGAAGGAGAGTACGACCAGGTAGTCGGAGTTCACCCGCAGCGCGGGCAGGGCGATGACAACCCCCGCGGCGGCGGAAACCGCGACCGCCAGCACCAACCCCGCCAGGAACGGCAGCGGCGTGGCAAAGATCGGATTGTGGCCGACAGTCGCCAGCGCGAACGTGTAGGCGCCGATCCCGTAGAACGCGGCGTGGGCCATGGAAAACAGCCCGCTGAACCCGATCAGCAGGTTGTAGGAGGCCGCCAGGATGGCGAAGATGCAGACGAAGATCAGGATGTGAAAGACGTAGTCCATGACTCAGATCTCCGCCTTGCCCACCTTGCCGCCCAGGAAGCCGCGGGGCCGGATGGCGATCACGAGGACGAGCACGCCGAATCCGGCCGTCAGTTGCCACTCGGAGGGGATCTTCCAGATGCTGAGGCTCATGGCCATGCCGATGAAGAACCCCCCCAGTGCCGCGCCCATCAGGCTGCCCATCCCGCCCAGGAACACGGCCATGGAGGCGATCAACACCGCCATGGTGCCCATGTGGGGCACGGCCCCGGTATCCGCCATTTCCAGGATGGCGCCGGAAGCCGCCAGCACGGAGCCCAGCGCGAAGGCCAGCAGGTAGATGCGCCGCAGGTTGAAGCCCACGATCCGCGCCATCTGCGGATTGCTGCCCACGGCGCGCAGGGCCTTGCCGGGCCGCGTGTAGCGCAGGAAGGCCAGCAGCGACCAGAAGAGGGTCCACGTGACCCCGATCTTCCACACGTGGATATTGGTGAGGAAGAACGGGCCGATGGAAAACGGAACCGTGGCGATCTCCGCCACGCGGAGCGATTGGGTGCCGAAGAAGATCGGCACGAGGTTTTCCACGACGATGAGGATCCCCAGGGAGGTGATGAGGAGCGTCATGGACGTCGCCTGCTTGCGGCGCATGGGCTCGTAGGCCCATTGGTCGATCGCCATGGCCAGCAGCACGGCCCCCAGCACGCCCCCGGCGATGCTCAGGGGCAAGGGCAACCGGAGCGTCTGCGCGCAGAAGATCGCCCCGTAGGCCCCGGCCGTATAGACGATCCCGTGGGCGAAGTGAAAGGTGCCGGTCGTGTTGAAGATGATCGCCCAGCCGATCCCCAGCAGGGCGTATTCGCTGCCGAGGATCAGGCCGTTCAGCAGCAACTGCAGCAGCAGATCCATGGGGGCGCGGTCCCTTCCGGTGCGGGCGGGCGCCCCGCGCCGCGACTACCTTGGCGCGGGGTGTCCGCGGCCGTCCCGTCAATCGGTGAGCCGCTTGAGCAGGGTCTTCTGCCCGTTCTTCACCTGGAACACCGCGACCGGCTTCTTGACCGTGCCGTTGTCCAGCAGCGTCATGGTGCCGCCGTACACGCTGGGGAACGTGCGGATCTGGCGGATCTTGGCGTCCAAGTTGCCGCCGGTGAGGGGCTTGCCCTCTTTTTGCAGCGCCACCATGGCGTCGCGCAGCAGGTACGTCGCCTCGTAGTAGTTGGCGGCGTAGAAATCCGGGTCCTCCTTGTAGCGCGCCCGGTACGCCGCCACGAACTTGGCAGTGGCCGGTTCGGTGGACTTCGCGTCGAACTCGTCCAGCGCGAATTTGTGGCCTTCGATGGCCGCGCCGGCCGTGGTCACGTTCTCGGGCAGGAACTCAATGCCGTAGATGGGGCCGCTGTAGCCGAAATCGCGGGCCTGCTTGATGATGACGCCGTGCACCTGGCCGTAGCTGTAGGCCACCAGCGCATCGGGCTTGCTGTTGCGGATCTTGGCGATCTGGGAGGAGAAATTGGTGGCGTTGATGTCGTATTTCTCCTCGCACAGCACCTTGCCGCCCAGCTTGTGCCAGAATTCTCCCGCCACCTTGGCCGTATCGATGCCGGAGGGGTCTTGGCGATAGATCATGCACAGCGTGCGCGCCCCGTCTTCCCAGGCCACCTGCAGGATCGCCGTCGCGGTGACGTCGCTCGTCATGCGCGTGTTCCACAGGCGGGGCTTGCCGATCAGCGCCGGGCTCCAGCCGCCGCCGTTCACCAGCACCAGGTCCAACTCGGCCGCCATCGCCTGGGCCGCCACGGTGGGGGCGCTGAAGGAGGAGAGAATGGCGGAGGTCTTGTAGACGTTCACCAGCCGCTGCACCTCGCTGGTGGCGGCTTTCACCTCGCCGCTCTTGTGATCGCCGATCTCGATGCGCAGTTTCTTGCCGCCAATGCCACCCTGTGCGTTGATCTCCTCCGCCGCCAACAGGGCGCCCTGGCTCATCACCTTGCCAAAGGTGATGCCGGAGCCGGACATGGCGAGCAGCATACCCACCGCCACTTCATCCTGGGCCTGGGCGCCGCCGGGCTGGCCCACCGCCAGCATCGCGCCCATTGCAAAGATGGCCAGCAGTCGCTTCCACATAGGGATTCCCTCGAATCGGTTGGCTGTGACGTGCCGCGGCCCGGCCGGGCCACGGCAGAGGCGGGACGCGGCTGCTGTGGACTTCCCCCGTGGCGCGCCCCCGCAATTGCCGGAGCCGTTCCCTAAAACGCCTGCGCCTCGCGTCCTCACCTCCGGGTCCCTTTAGCACACCCGCAGTCTCTTGCAACTACGCCGGCGCAGGTCTCGACGCAAACCGCGTTCTGGCGCGGCCAGGGCACGCCGTGCCGGGGCCGCCGGGTTTCGCGGGATTGGCCTGCGGACCGCGCCGTGCTCCCCGCAGTCGATCGGCGCCTCTCGCAAGCGTCTGGCGCTGCACGCTCCGCCGCTCATTCACGCGCCCTGCGGCGAGATGCCCAGCCCGTGGGACCTGATCCACGTGCCGCGCCTGCGGGGGTAGCGCGGCGGCGCAGCGCGTCGTGCGCCTACTTGATGCCGGCCGTGAGGAAGGACTGGATGAACTGACGCTGAAACAAGAGAAATGCGAGCAGCAGCGGCGCGACCGTCATCAGCGTGGCCGCCGTGATGATCGACCAGTTCACGCCGGATTCCGGCGCGCCGAAGATGGCGAGCCCCACCGTGAGCGGGCGGCTTTCCACGGAATTGGTGATCACCAGCGGCCAGAGGAAGTTGTTCCAGTGGTAGCTGACGGAGACCAGCCCATAGGCGATGTAGGTGGGCCGGGCCAGCGGCACATAGACCCGCCACAGCGTCCCCAGCGTGGAGCAGCCTTCCACGCGCGCGGCCTCCACCAGTTCCTTCGGCACGCCTTTGAAGGTCTGCCGCAGGAGGAAAATGCCGAAGGCGCTGGCCATGTAAGGCAAGCCGATGGCGAGGATCGTATCCAGCAGGCCGAGGGCGCCGATCACGCGGTAGTTCTCCACGATCAGCACTTCCGGCATGATCATCAGTTGCAGCAGCACGAGCGAGAAGGCGACCTGGTGTCCCCAGAACTCGATCCGGGCGAACGCAAACGCCGCCAAGGTGCAGATCACGAACTGCATGGCCAGGATCGTGGTCACCAACAGGAACGTGTTGAGGAAGTAGCGGGCGAACGGAGCGTAGCTCCAGGCGCGCACGAAATTGTCCAGCGTGAGCGGCGCCAGCAGTTCGAAGCGCGTGGAATACTCCGCCGGATGGAAGGCGCTCCAGAAGGCAAAGAGCAGCGGCAGCAGCCAAAGCATGCCCAGCAGCCAGGCCGCGAGGCCTTCCAGCGCCTCCGCGAACGTGCGTTGGCCGAATTGGTTCACTGGTAGTGGATCCTCCGGTCCAGGAACAGGAACTGCCCGAGGGAGGCCGCGGCCAGCAGCACGAGCAGCACCACGGTCAGCGTGGCGGCGTAGCTGGTATCGAGGAAGAAGAAGGCCACCTCGTAAATGTGGTAGAGCAGCAGCGCGCTGGCGTTGTCCGGCCCGCCCTTGGTCATGATCACCAGGTGATCCACCAGCTTGAAGGAGTTGATCACCGCGTTGATCGTGACGAACAGGGTCGTCGGCATGAGCAGCGGAAAGATGACGCGCCGGAAGTAGTACCAGCGCCCCGTGCCCTCGATGGCGGCGGCCTCGCCCAGGTCCGGCGGAATCTGCTGGAGCGCGGCGAGGTAGAAGATCATGAAGAAGCCCGCCTCTTTCCAGATCACCATCACAATCAGGCAGCCCATCACGGTGTCGCTGCTGCCCAGCCAGTTGTGGCTGCCGGCCCCGAACCGCCCGACGATCTGGTCGAGCAGCCCATATTCCGGCGTGTAAAAGAACAGCCAGATGTTGGCCACGGCGATCATGGGCAGAACGGTGGGGGTGAAGTACGCCATGCGCAGGGCCGCCCGTCCGCGGATGCGGCCGTTCACCCACAGGGCCATGGCCATGGCGATTGCGATGCTGGTGGGAATGGTGCCCAGGGCAAAGACGAAATTGTTTCCCAGCACCTTCCAGAAGGTGCCGTCGTGGAACATGAAATCGTAGTTCTCCCACCCCACGAATTGCCCCGCCCGCGCGCCGCGCGCCGGCACGAACACGCTGTGCCAGAGCGTCGTCACGATGGGGCTATAGGTGAAGGCCGTGAGCAGAACCGCGGCCGGCAGCAGCAACAGCCAGCCGGTGACCGAGTTCCACACCCGCGGGGAAAACCGCATGGTCCACCGGGAGCAGCGGCTCTGGGCCGCCAGTAGCGGCCCGGAGCCGGGGATTGCCTAGCGGAACCGGCCCAGCACCCGGTCCGATTGGGATTGCGCCTGCTGCAGCTCGGCCTTGGGCTGCTTGTCGGTCGCCAGGGCCGCCTGCAGCGCATCGTTCAGGAACTTGTAGATGCGCCCGTTCTCATGGGTCGAGAGCTCCGCCGTGGCGAACTGAAGTTGGTCGCGGGCCACGAGTGCCGCGGGGAAGCCCTTTGCGTAATCCTTCATCACGGGCGTCTCATAGGCATCCGGGCGGGTCGCGACGTAGCCCGTCTTGATGCTCCATTCGGCCGCCCGCACAGGCTGCGTCATCCACTGGATGAACTTCAATGCCGCCGCCCGTTGCTCCGCGCTGGTCTTCTTGAAGATGACGAAGTTGCCGCCGCCGGTGGGCGTGCCCCGGCGCTTTTCTGCCGGCAGCATGGCCACCCCGAAGTCGAACTTGGCTTCGTC
>JBGPEV010000265.1:0-5210 GCA_041482995.1 bacterium
AGATCTCCTTCGGCATCATCATGCTGGCCGTGGTCGACGGCCAGCCGCGGGTGCTCTCGCTGCCCCAGGTCTTCCGCCAATTCCTCAAGCACCGCATCGAGGTGGTGGAACGCCGCACCCGGTTCGACCTGGGCAAGGCCGAGGCGCGCGCCCACATCCTGGAAGGCTTCCGCATCGCGCTGAAGAACCTGGACCCGGTGATCGAAAAGATCAAGAAGGCTCCCACGCCCGCCGACGCCCGCGCCGTGCTGATGCGGGACTACAAGCTCTCGGAAATCCAGGCCAAGGAAATCCTGGAACTGCGCCTGCAGCGCCTGACAGGGATGGAGCAGCAGAAGATCCAGGACGAGCACAAGGAAGTGACGCAGAAGATCGCCGAGTTGAAGGCGATCCTGGCCGACCGCAAGCTGGTGCTGGACGTGATCCGCCAGGAGACGCGCGAAGTGCGCGACGCGTACGCCAACGAGCGCCGCACCAAGATCGTGCAATCGGAAACGGAGATCAACGTCGAGGACCTGATCCCCGAGGAAGACGTGGTGGTGACGATCTCCCACGCCGGCTACGTGAAGCGCACGCCCACGCGCCAATACCGCACCCAGCGCCGGGGCGGAAAGGGCAAGCTGGGCATGACGACGCGGGAGGAGGACTTTGTCGAGAAGATGTTCATCGCCTCCACCCACGACACGCTGATGATCTTCACGGACAAGGGACGCTGCTATTGGAAGAAGGTCTACGAGATTCCCATGGCCAGCCGCACCAGCCGGGGCAAGGCCATCGTGAACCTGTTGCCGCTGGAGGAAAACGAGAAGATCCGCGCCTACCTGACCGTCAGCAAGTTCGAACCCGGCCGGTTCGTCATCATGGCCACGGCCAACGGCATCCTGAAGAAGTCCGAGCTGATGGAGTTCAGCAACCCCCGCAGCACCGGGGTGAAGGCCATCAACTTCGACGAGGGCGACGGACTGATCGACGTGGCCATCACCGACGGCGACCGGGAAATCTTCCTCGCCACGCGCCAGGGACTCTCCCTGCGCTTCCACGAATCGGAAGTGCGCACCATCGGCCGCGTGGGCCGGGGCGTGATCGGCATCCGCCTGAACGAGGGCGACCGGGTGGTGGGGATGGAAATCCTCACGGGCGGCGAGGGCACGATCTTGACGCTGACGGAGAACGGCTTCGGCAAGAAGTCCGACGTCTCGGATTACCGCGTGGGCAGCCGCGGCAACAAGGGCGTGTTCACCATCAAGACCTCCGAGCGCAACGGTGAGGTGGTGGGAATCCTGCAGTTGAGCGGCGACGAGGAACTGATGATCATCACCCAGCTTGGCAAGCTGATCCGCATGGACCTCGGCAAGCTGCGCAGCATCGGACGGGTTACCCAGGGCGTGAAGCTGATCCAGCTCGAGGACGACGAGCGCGTGGTCTCGATCGCGAAGATCGCGGACGACGATGACGAGAACGGTGGTGACGACGGCAAGCCCCTCAATTAGCGGGCGCGCCGGCTGGGCGCCGCGCCCGCCGCGCCGGAGCGCCGCCCTGCTGCTGCTGGCGGCGGCGCTGCTGGCCGCGCTCGCCGGCGGACTGGCGGGCTGCAACGCGGAATCCGGCGCGTTCGACCTTTCCCGCAAGGCGAAGAACCAGTGGGACAAGGGCGAGTACGAGGATGCCGCGCGCACCTTCGTCGCCTTGACGGAGATCTATCCCAGCTCCTCCCTGGCCGAGGAGTCGCTCTACTTGGCGGCCTCGCTCTACGGCGACTTCCTGCACAACACCCCGGTCGCCATCCGCTACTATCAGCAGATCCTGGTGAAGTTTCCGGAGGGCCAGTCCACCCTGGACGCCAAGGAAAGCTTGGCGCACCTCTACGAGCAGGACGAGAACACGCTGCACCGGGCGCTGCAGATCTACCGGCAGCTCGTGCTGAACAAGGAACTGCGGGACCGGCACGAGGAGTTTCAGTACAAGATCGCGGAAATCAACATCGATATGGGCCGCACGGACCAGGCCCGCTACGAGTTGCGCGCCTTCCTGCAGCAATTCCCCAAGTCCGACCGCCGCGCGCAGGTCTACTATCTGATCGGCTATACGTTCTACCTGGAAAAGCGCCGCGCGTTGGCGCTGGCCGTGATGGACCAGACGGTCAAGGAATTTCCAGGGACGCCGGTGGCCGCCCAGGCGCAGTTCTTCATGGCCGATACCCAGGAGGAACAGGGCCACCTGCAGGACGCGCTGCACCTGTTCCAGGGGTTGCAGGGCAAGTATCATGACCCCAAGATCATCGAGACGCGCATCGAAACGCTCCAGGCCAGGTTGCGGCGGGGCGTGCGGTAACACCGCTCCCCCTTCCCCTTCCCCCTAGCAGGCTACGGAAAAACCCCAAGTTGAAGGGCCAACAACGGCGAAACCGCAGATTACGCAGATTTTTTTCAGACCTCCGTGTCCGTCTACACGGAGTCCACACAGAGGACGCAACGGGATGGAATTTCAAGCCAATTCGCTCCCCAGGCGGGTCCCAGCAGAAGATGGAAGTGCCGTCCGCGCTGCGCCGGCAACGTGCAAAGACATCGGCGCTCAACCGTTCGGATCGAAAATCAATCTGCGTAATCTGCGTAATCTGCGGATAGGCAGTTTTTCCGTAGCCTGCTAGCGCTTGGCCGCGGCGGCGGCCCCGGGCGGCGTTTACAGGCCGTCGCTCACCTCGACGGCTTCCGGCTGGATCGCGAGATGGGCGCCCTGGGCTTCCAGCGCGATCAGCGCGGAAAAGTCGCTGGCGCCGTACCCGTTGCCGATCAGGCTCTGCAGGATTTCCCGCACCAAGCCGGCGACGGGCATCGGCACCTCCAGCGACCGCGCCGCCGACAATCCCAGATCCAGGTCCTTGCGCAGCAGCACCGCGGTGAACGCCGGGGTGAAGTCCAGGTTCACGTAGGCCGGCGTCTTGTAGCGCGTGAACATCGAGCCGAGCACGCTCTTGTTGATGAAATCGAGGAAGGCATGGCGCGGCACGCCGTTCTTCTCGGCCAGAACGGTCACTTCCGCCAGGGACTGCGCAATCACGCCCAAGAAGACGTTGTGGCAGATTTTCACCATGCGCGCGGTCTCGCCCTCGCCCACATAGCTCACGCCGATGCCGAGCGCCTGCAGGTAGGGCAGCGCGCGCTCGTAGGCGTCCCGCGGGCCCGAGGCAACGATGCTGAGCTTGCCGGCCTCCACCACCTTGCCGTTGCCGCTCACGGGGGCCGCCAGCATGGCGGTGCCGCGCGCGCCGGCCGCCGCGCGCACCGTGGACGAGGCGTCCTCGGAAACCGTCGAGCAATCCACCAGAATGCGGGGCGCGGCCTGCTTGCCGGTCAGGACGCCGCCGCTGCCCAGGGTCACCTGCTTGAAGTCCTCCGGGCCGGCGACCATCGTGAACACGATGTCCCGGTCCGCCAACGCCGCGGGCTGGTCCACGATCCGGGCGCCCAGCGCCACCAGCGGCTCGGCCTTGGCGCGGGTGCGGTTGAATACCGCCACGTCCGCCCCCGCCTTCAGCAGGCGCGCGGCCATTGGGAAGCCCATCCGGCCGGTGCCGATCCAGCCCACGGTGAAGTGTTTGAGGGGTGAGGTCGCCATGTGCCGTTTGCGTCCTTCAGGGGTGAGGGAGGCGGCCACGGTGTGCCACCGCCGCGCAGCATGCATGGGGACGCCTCGACGGAGCCGGGGGCTCCCGGCAACTCCCTTCCAGGCGGTTCTGCAATCGATTGCAGAACGGTGAGGATAGAGCGCCCCGCGGCCGGATAGCAATGGCGGAATCGGTTTCCGGGGGGGGCGCCCGATCCGCGGGAAATTACGGGCGGAGTGGTGGAGCACCGCCCGCCCGCCCGTTGCCCCGCCCGGTGAAAGTGGGATAGGGCTGTGCCCAGACGCTCATCCGCAGGATTTGCCCGAGGAAAGACGGCCATGAAATACCCGCGCGACCGTGTCAGCTATTCGGCCATTGTCGATCGTCCCCCGCTCAAGTTGCCGGGCGATGCGCGCTTGATCGTCTGGAGCATCGTCAATCTGGAGGAGTGGGAGATCACCCGGGCCATGGCGCGCCAGGTGATCCCGGCGCCCACCGGCGTGGTGGTCGTGCCGGACTTTCCAACTGGAGCTGGCACGAGTACGGCATGCGGGTAGGGTTCTGGCGGCTCAAGGCGGCGTTGGAGCGCTTCGGCATCGTGCCCACGCTCTCCATCAACGCGGCGGTCACGCTCAACTATCCCCGGGTCGCTGGCGCGGCCAAGGAGGGCGGCTGGGAATTCATGGGCCACAGCTTCGTGCAAATGCCCATCCACCAGATCGAGGACCAACCCGCCGTCATCGGCAAGTCGCTGGACACGCTGGAACGCTTCACGGGCAAGCGCCCGGTGGGCTGGCTCGGGCCGGGCCTCACGCAGACCTACGAAACCGTGGACCATCTCGCCGCGGCGGGCGTCAAGTACATCGGGGACTGGGTGTTCGACGATCAGCCCTGCGAGATCAAGACCGCGCACGGCCCGCTGGTGACGTTGCCGTACACGGTGGAGCTGAACGATATTCCCATGATGATCGTGCAGCACCACGCATCGGAAATCTTCCTCCAGCGCTGCAAGGACCAATTCGACCGGCTGTACGAGGAGGGCCGGCAGACCGCCCGCGTCATGGCGATCGCGGTGCATCCCTACATCAGCGGCGTGCCGCACCGCATCAAGTATTTCGAGGCCGTCTACGAGCACATGGCGCGGCACTCGGGCGTGCTCTATTGGACGGGCGAGCAAATCCTGCAATGGTACCTGGACACCCGCAAGGGCGCGTGAGGGCGGCGCGAGGAGAACCGCACTGCTGAAACACAAAGACCTCAAAGACCACCAAGAGTTTCCTTCAAATTCCGGGCCGGTGGGTAGCGGCGCCACCGCGCGGGTGAAGACGACGGCCTGGTGACGCGCTGAATCGAATAATCTGGTTCCATGCGTCCCCCTTTGTGGTCTTCGTGGTCGGCGCCTGCCCTCGAGCGCAGCGAAGGGTGATTCAGCTTTCTTGCTCCACCCCGGCCGCCGCCAGCGCCTCCAGGACGCGGCGGGGCGTGAAGGGCGTCTCGTGCAGCCACACGCCCGTGGCATTGGCCACGGCATTGGCGATGGCCGCGAAGACGGGCACCACCGGCGGCTCTCCCAATGCCTTGGCGCCGTAAGGTCCGAGGGGATCCG
>JBGPEV010000266.1:0-5208 GCA_041482995.1 bacterium
ACGGCAGGTATTGAACCTGCGACCCCTACCATGTCAAGGTAGTGCTCTCCCACTGAGCTACGTGCCCAACACGCACCGTTGATCCTGTCCAAATTCGGACGGGGGGTCAAGGCGATCCTTGCCGTGCGCCACGGCGCCCACAACGTCAGGCGGCGAGGAATTTGGGCAGGTCGTCCTCGTCCGCCGTGCGAGATGCGGCCGGCTTCGTCGCTGCGGAGGCCGGCCAGTCGCGGCCTGGGTGGGGGGGCTAACGATAGCGCTCGCGGTCGAACGGCAGGCGGTCGCGCAATTGGTCGAGGTCCGGCCGTTCACGCGCGCGCAACTCCCGGAAGATGTCCTGGGGCGTGAGGTAGACCCGGTTCTGCTCTTCCTCCCGCCGGGCCAGTTCCACCTCTTTGCGCTTGTCCAATTCCTGGAGATAGTCCCACGCGTTGATGACGTTGCCGAACTCGTCCTCGATGGTGATTTGCCGGATCTGCTCGTCGGTGAGGCCGGCTTCGCGGGCGACTTCGATCAGGCGATGCATTTCCTCGATGCTGGCGCGGCTGGGCGCGTTGCGCGTCTGACTCGCTACCGGAAGGGCGGAACCGAGCAGCGCCAGCACCACCAGCACCGTCAGCGGGGCCAAGAGCCACACTGCCAACCGGCGCCGGTCGGTGCGACCCCGGCCGATGGGCCGAGACCGGGCGTCGGCGCTCGCTTCTGCCGTGCGGGCGGCGCGCTGCTCGGCCAACTGGCGCCGTGCCAGCGCGGCCTGGCGCGCCAGCCCGGCACGGGCTTTGGCGGCTTCGCGGGGGGTCCATTGCGAATCGCGCGCGCTCCGCAGGAATCGGGAAGTCGGCGACACGATCCGCCGCCTTGGCTCCAGCGCGGGGACGCGGGGGGTTCGGGTCTGTGGGTTCGGCATGAATCACTCCCAAGGTCCGTTGGAATTTGCCACCTACGGCAAATATCGGCACGAATCCGCGAAAGTTTAGAGCGCCTGACAAAACCAAAAGCAGCCACGGATTACACGGATTACCAGCGTGGATGTTTTCTTGTCAAAAGAGCGCCTTGGCTGCATGCCGAACGGAACGATCTTACCTCTCTGCCGGGTCCAGTGCCGGCTTTCAGTTCCGTATTGCCGCGCATAAGGGTGGTCCTTCGCTCTCCGGTGCGGGTTCCCGTGCTATCGCGACAAGACGAAGAGCGCCTAACAGAACTGCTGAACCACAACGACACAACCAACACGACGGGATTTCGATGGATGCGGTTCGGCGCGAAACGGGGCGTCAAGCCTGCTTTTCGTTGTGTGCGTTGTGCTCGTCGTGGTTCAAGGCAGGTGGCAGTTTTGTTAGAAGGTCTAAGCAATGAATCCGCGTCATCCTTGAAATCCGTGGCTGGCAGTTTTGTTAGGCGCTTTTAGCCTCCCTGCGCCCGTCGCCCCTGTCCCCGGGCGCGCAGGCGGTCGGCTTCCGCCAGGAGAATATCCGCGGCCCGCTCCACCTCTTGCTCCGTGCTGGCCCACCCCAGGCTGATGCGCAGCGAGGCCGCGACGCGCCCCGGCGCCAGACCCATCGCCCGCAGGACGTGGCTCGGCTCCATCGCGCCCGAAGAACACGCCGATCCCGTGGAAACGGCAACCCCCCGCAAGTCCGCCGCGACCAGCAGGCTCTGGGCGGAGACCTCCTCGAAGCCGACGCTGGCCGTGTTCGGCAAGCGCGGCGCTCCGGCACCGTTGAGAAAGAATCCGCTCCCGGTCGAGAGCCGCTCTACCAAGCGGTCACGCAAGCGCGCCAGACGCTCGGGCAATGCGCTCCCCTGTTCCCACACCCACTCGGTCGCGGCCAGGAAGCCCTGGGCCAGGGCCACGCTTTCCGTGCCGGCCCGGCGATCCCGCTCCTGCCGCCCGCCCAGGATCAACGCGGGCACGGCCTCCGGGCGGCGCAACGCCAGGGCGCCGATCCCCTTGGGCCCGCCCAGTTTGTGAGCCGCCACCGTCACGGCATCGTAGCCCCAGGAAAAAATGGGCAGGGGCATCCGGCCGAAGGCCTGGACGGCATCGCTGTGCAACAGGATCGCCCGGCCGCCCGCCGCCTGGCGTACGATCTCCGCCAGCCGCTGCAGGGGCTGGATCACACCGGTTTCGTTGTTGGCCGCCATGAGCGAAATGAGACGGGTTTCCGGCCGGAGCATGCCCTCGACGGCGTCCACGGCCACCACGCCTTGGTCATCCACCGGCAGATAGCTGACCGCGACCCCCTGGGCCCGCAGCCAGTCGCAGCAGCGCAGAATCGATGGGTGCTCGATGGGTGACGTGATGACATGGGCCGGACGCGCCCCTTCCGCCACGGCTCTGAAGACGGTGTTGTTGGCCTCGCTGCCGCCGCTGGTGAAGGTCAATTCGCGGCGCGAACAGCCTAGCCGGCTGGCCACGCCGGCCCGGGCGGATTCGAGCGCGTCCCGCGCCGCCTGACCGAAGGCGTGGGGACTGGAGGGGTTGCCCGGATAGTCCCGCACTGCCGCCTGCATCCGCTCCAGGGCGGCAGGCAACAGCGGGGCGGTCGCGTTGTAGTCGAAATAGATGGGAGCGCTGCCGGTCATCGGGGGCGGTCAGTACCGGGCGCCCCTTCCGCTCCAGCCGCGCTCTCAGGTGGAGAGCAGGTGGAAGTGAGAGCGCTTGAACTCGCGTTTCTCCAGTAATTTCAGGTAATGGTGGGCCATTTCGACCGGGTTGTCCAGGGCGTTGTCAAATTCCTCGCGGGTGTAACCCTCGGTGAGGCGGGAGAAATGCACCCGCGCTTCGAACAGGTTTTTCTCCTGGAAGGCAATCACCCCGAGGTAGTACAGCGCCAGCGGGTACCGCACCGGTCCGGCCAAGATGCGCTGGAAGGCTTGCTTGGCCTCCTTCAAATTGCCCACTTCCAAGTGGAACTTGCCGAGTTCCGCCAGGATGGGCACTTCCTGCCCGGGCTCGGTGCATTGCGCCAGGCGGGCCTGGGCCCGCAGCAGGAATTCACCGGGGTTCAGGGTCTTGCCGTCCAGCGCCGGGAAGGGAATGAGGTGAACGCGCTTGAGCGCCGCGCCTTCCTGCTCCGGCACGGTGAACAGGCGCGAGGCCAGGAGTTCGGCGAACAGATCGCTGAGAAAGCGCGCCTCCGGGTCGAACGGCACGGGTGACGCGCACTTCTTGCACTGGATCGCGTGGGGCGCCCACAAGTCCCGCGCCTGAGGCACTTGCCGTTGCTCGATCCGCTCCTCGTCCACATAGAGCGTCGACAGGTCGTAGTGATAGGTCCCGCCGCAACGCGGACAACTGAGGCGCAGCGTCGCCAGACCGTTTCCGGGGCTTTCTTCGGCTTCCCCCAGGATCGCGGGCGGGTACGGCAGATTTTGCACGTCGCAGATGAAACGAATCAGACGTTGCAGATCGCTTTCTCCCTCGCGGTAATGACGCAACAAGCCGGGCAGGAAGCGCCCATCGGGCAGGTGGGTCATGAACTCCACGAACGCATGATAGTGCTGATTGATCAGGCCATCGAAATGGTGCAGCAGCAGATCCACCGGCGGCTCGCCATGGCCGCGGCGGAACACTTCGAGACAGTAGTCCACGGCCTGGTTGCGGCCGGTCTTGAGATACTGGGAGAAGCGCAGCACCAACACCCCTGACAGGCGCTCCATCAGGTGCGGAACGCCCAGCCCCCAGGGCTGGGGAAGCACTTGTTCAAACGGATAGTCGACCCCGTCCAGTTGGCGGGTGAACAGGCGCCACAGGGCGTCCTTCTCCTCGTCGCTGTGCCAGCCCACGGAGCCATGCTGCCACGGCACCGCAGCCGGTCCGGCTTCGCCCGTTTGCTCGAGATGGGTGGCCACCAGAGCCAGCACCTCCGCCATGAAGTCCGGGGCGAGCAGGGGGGATTGGTAAATGTGCATGATGCGCAGGGCTTCCTGTTCCGGCTGGGCCAGGCAAGCCCGCTCCACCCCCACCAACACGGCGGCCAGGGGCAAGGAGATCAGCAGATGGTACTCCGCTTCGCGCACCTTCAGGATCGCTTCCTCCCAGCGGCCGATCCAGGCGCGGCAGCCTTCCAGGAACGCCAGATGGCTGGCGGCCGGCGACCGGTCCGGCGCGAGGCGCTCGATCAGCTTGCGGGCGATAGGCAGGAACTTTTCCATGCCGCCCCGCGAATTCTTGCATGCGGCCAAATCCTGGATCCAACCGCTGACTTCCGGGTCGATGGAATCGGCACCCAGCACTTGCAAGCACTCCTGGTAGATCGTGTTGAGCGGATAGCCGCCGTTCAGGCGCAACTGAAGATAGCGCGACAGATTGGGCCGTCCGATCAGCAGCACCAGGTGCTGGGTGAGGTGCGCGTCGTGAAACACCTCGCGCGGCTCCCGGTAGGCCTGCGCCAGCAAGGCCAGTTGGTCGTTGGTTTCCACGTGCCGCGAGAGCAGCCGGAAGAGCGTGGAGAACAGCGCGTGGTTCTGTTGGCAACGGGCCAGGCGCCCGTGAATCAGGGGCCAATAGGCGCGATTGTCGAAGAGCAGCAGGCTTTCCGCCAGCGCCTCCAACTCCAAGGTGTTGGACTCCAGATCGGTGAGCAGCGCTTCGAACCGCTGCAAGAGCAGTTTCGCGGCCGACTCGTAGCGCAGGCGGCCCAGAGCCTGCGCCGCCGCCGCGCCCAGCCCGCCTTCATTGGACAGGAACAGCCGCAGGAGCGGGAACGCATAACGCTCCAGCCCATAGCGGCCGATCAACGTCACGGCGCAGTCGCGGATTTCCGCCGTGGGCGAACGCCAGAGATTTTCGACGAAGCGGGCGCACTCGTGGGGCCATCGGTCCAGCAAGTGATAGGCGGCCCACATCCGCACCTGCTCCACGGCGGATTCAACGCGCTCCATCAGGAAGGGCAGCGAGAGATAGTCCTCGGCCTGCTGCGCGTGAGACTGCGCCGGCGCCGGCTCGCCACCGGGGTGGCGCCGTTGGCGCTGCGTCAGATCGGCTACCGATTCCGGGACGAGGAATCCTGAATCCACCATTTGTTGTCGCCTCCCGATTTGGCGCTGCTGCCATTGGCCTTCGCATCCTCTCCGTACCGCCGCAGTTCGCTTACCGATTCAGGGGGCCCATCCTTGGTGGAGCCGGCGGGCTTCCTGACGGCAGGCCGGGACGGCGTCTGGCGATCGGCGGCGCCGGCGGTGTTGGCGGCCGGCTTGGCACCCGTG
>JBGPEV010000267.1:0-5190 GCA_041482995.1 bacterium
ATCGCCATCCGCTTTTCTGATCCGTGTTCATCCGTGTCTATCTGTGGCTGCAACTGTGTCCTTGTGTATAAAGATACTGGCCGCCGCCCGCCCTGTCCAGGATCGCCCCTCAGCCCCGGCGCCCTAGGAGCGGGGAACGCGCAGCGTCCGTACAGAGAAGTCGCCCTTGGCCGCATCCACGTGGCAGGCCGGGCAGTTGCTGCGGGTCTTCACGGACGGCAGAGTCCACACCGCCGGCCCCAATTCCTCCTGGTGCTCCTTCACCCAGCGCGGCAACTCGCTGATGCGTAGGGGAGTGGTGCCGGGATTCAAGCGCCGCAGCAACTTGGCGCCCATCCGGTCGCCCGCATTGGCCACCAGGTAGGCCAGGATCTGCTGGCGCTCGGAATCGGGAACGCTGGCGTCATCGCCGAAGTGGTCCTCCAGCTTGCTCATCAGGGCCCGCCAAGACCGCTCGGGCAGGAACGCCGCAGGAAACGCCATGTGGCAATCCCCGCAGCGTTTCAAGGTGAGGGGATCGGTCACGGGCGTCACCCGCTCCTTGTCCCCGCCCCGTTCCCGGTCCTTGGCCAAGGCCGGCAGGGCCAAGAGCAGGGAGGCCAGGCCGACCATCAAAATCGCCTTGGCATTCATGACTTCCTCCGGAGGCAGGTTATTGAGAAATCGCAAAGGCGAGGAAGTCCCCTTTTTCCAGGGGCGTGCATTCCCGGCCCAGCACGGCGGTGCAGTTGCGCTTGAACCACAGGTCCACCTTTTCCCCATCTGTGAAGCGGTCCGGGGTCACGGAAACGGCAAGCGGCGCAATCTCCTTGCCGGCGCGGGTCTTGCCCGTCTGGCGGGGTGAAACGGTGTGGCAGGTGGCGCAGGACGGCTGGTCCGGCTTGCCGCCGGTGTGCTTGGCCCCGTAGAAGGCCTTGCCGCGTTCCGCCGAGAATCCGGCGAACGCAGGATTGGCGGCTTTGGCCTGGTTGGCCAGTTGACTGACAATGGCGTCCCGGGCTGGGTTGGCCCGGCCGGCGACGGGCAGCGCGGCCAGGCTCAGCAGCAGGATTCCGGCGGAAACGACGGTAACGTTCATGGCTTTCCTTTGGGGATATGAATGCGATGGTCGTCGAAGCGGCCGGTATCGGCGTCCTCATGGCAGGCGCCGCAATTGGCCTTTCCCCCCACTGCCGGCCGGCGGTAGACCTCCGGCGCGACGCTGGAGTGCTTGCGCACCCAATAGGCCGTGGCCGTGATGCGAAGCGGCTCCGCGGGGGAGCGCGGCCGGAAGCGCACCGCCGCTTCGGTATCGAAGGTCTCCGACGCGTTGGCCCCCAGGAACGCGGCAATCTCCGCCTGGGTGAGCGGCGGCAGGCTGGCGTCCTCGCCGAAGTGGGCGTCGAGGCCGGACAGGAGGCGCTGCCAGGTGGCGGCGGGCAGCAGGCTGGGATGATGGGCAGTGTGGCAGGCGCCGCAGGCTTTGCGGTAGGTGGGCAGCAGCGTGACGGCGCGCCAACCCTGATCGGGCATCCGTGCCAGCCACCAGAAGGCCAGAGCCGCCACAGCCACCGTGACGGTGAGCCCCACCGCCGCCTTGACCGGATGCGCCGGGCGGGGCGTTGGGAAGGGAACGCCCGGCGGTATCGGTTTGTACCCGTGAAGCATGGCGCGCACGAGCCCCTCGCCGAACAGGCGGCTGGTCGTGGTCACGCCGCCGATGTGCAGCACCGCCATGCCGATCGCCACCCAGGCCAACACGCTGTGAACCGGCTTGGCGGCGGTGCCGGCGGCATAGCTGAGCACCTTGCTCAGCGGCCCGAGCTTCTCCTCTCCGCCCAGCTCGATCAACCCCGTCGCCGTGAGCGCGGTCAGCACCGCGAAGAGTCCCAATACCATCAGCGCGCCGAGCGGATTGTGGCCGATGTGATGGGGAGGCCGCAGGAAGAACAGCCCCCGCAGGTAAGACCACAGCGTGTGCGGGTTGGGGGTGAAGGAGACCAGGCGGCTGTACTCCGGCCCGTAGAATGCCCACGCCAGGCGGAAGACCAGCAGGCCGACGATCCCCAGACCCGCGGCCATGTGCAGATCCATCCACCACTGGGGCAGAATGAACCCGGTCACCAGGGCGCTGGCGACCAGCGCCACCAGCGCCCAGTGGAAGATGCGGGTGGGAAGGTCCCACACGCGCATGATGCGCGCTGCGGAGGGGTCCTGCGGTGCTCCCATGCCTTTGCTCTCCACGCCGGTGCGCGGCGCAACCGGCACGAAACGGTGCCGTTACGATCGTGACAGGTCCGCACGCGAGCCGGTTATGACCCGCGTCACAACGGAGATCGTCGCGTCGAGCCGCGCCGTTACACAATGCTCCGCCTGCCGCGGGGCGCGCGGCTCGGGCGGAGAATGATTCGGTGAGCGAAAAAATTCTCGCCGTGCTCCGCCGGACGGTGGGTGTCCGGTAACCTTGGAGCGCGGCACTGGCGGAACTGCGCGGGTCTTAGAACGGAATATCGTCTTCCATGTAGTCGTCTCCGCCCTCACCAGCCGGGGGACCTTGCGGCGGCCCCGGGGGCGGCCCGCTCGGTTTGGCGCCGCCGCGTGGCGCGCCACCGCCCTGGCCCTGCCCGCCGGAGCCTTGCACCTCGCCACCCGCGCGGGGGCCGTCTTCGCCCGCCGGTTTTGGGCCGACAAATTGGATGGAGTGGGCAACGATCTCGGTCTTGTAATGCTTGACGTTTTCCTTGTCGGTCCAGTCGCGGGTCTGGATGCGGCCCTCCACATAGACCTCGCGACCCTTCTTCAGCCAGTTCTGCGCAAAATCGGCCAGCTTGCCGAAGGCGACGATGCTGTGCCACTCGGTCTGTTCCTGGCGATTGCCCTGGGCGTCCTTGTAGCGGCTATCGGTGGCCATGGAGAAGTTGACCACTGCGCCTCCCGACTTGGTGTAGCGGACTTCAGGGTCCTTTCCCAACCGTCCGATCAGCATCGCCTTATTCAGGCTCATGGCTCACTCCGCCGTTGATTGAAACCGCAGATTTCGCAGAAATGGCCCCGGCCTTTCGGCCGCATTCATCCCACTGAATTGGCCAATTCGCATTGATTGGCAATCGACTTCTTGCGGGCTGCCAGCCGTTTTGAGGGTGATCCTAATACAAATCTGTGAAATCTGCGAAATCTGCGGTTCCATACGCCCCTACGTCCGCCCCAGCAGCGCCAGGGCCTTGCGCAGTTGCTCGGCGAAGGGCGCGGTGCCCGGCGGCAATTGGCGCAGCGCCAGCAGTACGTCCTTCTCCGGAAAGCCCAGATTGGTAAGAGCCGAGAGCAGTTCCGCCTGGCCGCCCAGCGTCCCGCCGGCCTGCTGCGCGCCGCCCACCCAGCCCTTGGCCAGCTTCTCGGTCAGCTCCAGGCACAAGCGCGTGGCCGTCTTGCGGCCGATGCCGGGGATGGACGACAGCCGCGCGATGTCCTGGGTGACGATCGCCGTCACCGCGTCCGCCGGGCTGAAGGCCGAGAGCAGCGCCAGCGCCAGCTTGGGGCCGATGCCACTCACGCTAATGAGCAACTCGAAGAGCGCCTTGCCGTCGGGCCGGGCAAAGCCGTAGAGCGTGATCTCATCGGCGCGCACCACCGTGGAAACGTGGTAGGCCGCCCGCTGGCCGGTTTCCGGCAGGTCCGCCAGCAGGGGCGTGGGCAGCCGCACGTGGTAGCCCACGCCGCCGCTCGTGAGCAGCACCGCGCCGTCCGTCAGCCGCCCGTGCACCGTTCCTTCCAGGTAGGAGATCATGGGGGCTATTTAGCCACAGATGCCGGCAACTGCAACAGCACCCCATCCCCCGGCCCTTCCCCGCACGGTGCTGCTGGCGCCACCGGCAAGCCTACGGCGCAGCGCGGGGAAGGGGCGCGGCAACGTCAAAGGCACAACGGACGGATGACAAACGCTTCTCCGAATTCATCCTTGGGTCCGCCGCTGGGGTGGACCCGCCTCTGAGGGCGACGGCGTGGCCGCATCTGGCGCCAGCTGATCGTAGAGATATTCGGGCGCCAAGTCGAAGCCGTTTTCCCAGACCACCGTGTCGTACTGGACCCGGAAGCTCCGGAACACCTCCGGATCGCGAAGCTGCAGCACAATGTCCCGGTGATCGTCGAAGATCTTGTCGTGCAGGTCAACGATACCCTTACGGCCATTATTGAACGTCAACAGCAGCCGGTACCCGCCGGCATGGTTGGCATCCGTGACCCAAATCATGCGACACCTAACATCAGACTAGGGGTGCGATGCGTTGGAAGTTTCCCGTTGTTGCCAGACTGTGCCAGTTCGCCAAAAGCTCGTTGCGATGCAGATTCGCCCATTCCACGACAAGCGCAACGATACGGTCCGGAAGGCGCCCATCTGTCAAGCGGAGGTCATCGATCCGCACTACCGCTTGGTATTCATTGTAGACGACATGGAAGTGTGGCGGCGGATGATCGTCGAAGAACATTCTAATCGAAATTCCAAGGAATCGGCAGATTTCAGGCATTCCGCCTCGCCGTCCTCAACAATGTCCCGAGCACCGCGCCGTCCGGCAGCCGCCCGTGCACCGTTCCTTCCAGGTAGGCGATCATGGGGGCTATTTAGCCACAGTTGCAGGCAACTGCAACAGCACCCCATCCCCCGGCCCTTCCCCGCACGTTGCTGCTGGCGCCACCGGCAAGCCTACGGCGCAGCGCGGGGAAGGGTGAACAGCGGCGGAACCACGACGATACGACGGGCACGACAAGCGATAGTTGCGGAGGCCTCGCGGAAAACAGCCCCCGGCGCAGGGTCACAGCCGGCGCCTCTCGCTTTGCGGCTGGCGTTTGCAGTCCCGTTGACCTCCCGGGCCGTCCTGGCTAGCCTGCGGGTTGTAGTTAACCGATCGATTAACTGTGCAACGTTCCGCGGGTGGAGGAGGGACCGCCATGCAATCGTTTCCGATCAACTACTGGGCGCTGCTGGCCGCCACGTTGGCGAAGTTCTTCATCGGCTTCGTCTGGTTCACGTTCATCTTCGGCAAGCAATGGTCGGCGCTGATGAAAATGGACCCGGCGCAAATGGGCAACAAGTCGATCATGATGCGGGGCATGATCACGGACCTGGCGGGCGGGTTCATCATGGCCTACGTGCTGGTGCACGCCGTGCACTACGCGGGTGCCACGACGATCGGCCAAGGCGTGATGGTGGGCTTCTTC
>JBGPEV010000268.1:0-5147 GCA_041482995.1 bacterium
CCGAAGGGATCAACAAGGGCGTCGTCGTCAACATCGAGTAGACGGTGCGCTCGATTCAGCGCGCGGTGCGGGAGTGCGAGTTGATGAGCGGCACGCCCATCAAGAGCGTCTACGCGGGCATCGCCGGGCGGCACATCAAGGGCATCAACAGCCACGGCATGGTGACGGTTCACAACAACCGCACCGTCTCGGAGGAGGATATCCGCCGCGTGATCGAAGCGGCGCAGGCGATCACGATTCCCAGCGACCGGGAGGTGCTGCACATCCTGCCCCAGGACTTCATCGTGGACGACCAGGACGGCGTGCAGAACCCCCTGGGCATGTCCGGCATCCGCCTGGAAGTGAACGTGCACATCGTCACCTGCTCGGCGACCGCCGGGCAGAATATCGTCAAGTGCTGCAACCTGGCCGGGCTCGACGTGACCGACATCGTGCTGGAGCCGCTGGCCTCGGCCTATGCCGTGTTGAGCCCGGACGAGCGGGAACTGGGCGTGGTGTTGGTGGACATCGGCGGCGGAACGGCCGACCTGGCGCTCTACGCCTCCGGCAGCATTGTCCACACGTCCGTCCTGGCGGTCGGCGGAAACCACGTAACGAAGGACATCGCGCTCGGCCTGAGCACGCCGCTGGAGGAGGCCGAGTCCCTCAAGCACAAGCACGGGGTGGCCCAGGTGCGGCTGGTCGCGCCGGACGAGACCATCCTGGTGCCGTCCGTGGGCGGACGCAAGTCGCGCAACCTGGACAAGCGGCTGATCGCCGAGATCATCGAGCCGCGCTTCAAGGAGATCTTCGAGTTGGTGGGGCAGGAAATCGATGCCTCCAGCTACCGCAACGTGATCGCCTCCGGCGCGGTGATCACGGGCGGAACGAGTCTCATGCCCGGAGCGGATGACGTCGCGGCGGAGATCCTGCGATTGCCCGTGCGTGTGGGGTTCCCGGAAAATATCTCGGGCCTGACCGACATCGTCAATTCCCCCATGTATGCCACGGGCGTCGGGCTGCTGCGGTACGCCCTCAGCAATACGCAGATGCGTCACTCACCCGCGCTTTCCACGGATCACACCCTGTTGAACCGCATGTCCCGGCGGATGAAGGAATGGGTGCAGGATTACTTTTAGGGGGAGTCCACCGGCGGGCCGGGCCCAGCAGGCCCGGGAGCACTGACCGGAATGGCACATTCGCACAGGGATGGCAGCTCAGCGCTCAGAGGAGGAGCAACGGTATGGTGATGGTCGGAATCGAGGACATCCAGGAGGTGGGTCCCGGATCGCCGGTACTCAAGGTGGTGGGCGTCGGCGGCGGCGGCGGAAACGCCGTGAACCGCATGATTTCCGCCGGTATCCGCAACGTGGACTTCGTGGTCGCCAATACCGACCTGCAAGACCTGAAAAGCAACCTTGCGTCCTATAAGCTCCAGCTCGGCTCGCGCTGCACACGCGGGTTGGGGGCCGGCGCCAAGCCTGAGGTGGGGCGGGAAGCGGCCCTGGAGGATATCGAGGCGATCCGGGAACACCTGATGGGCGCAGACATGGTGTTCATCACCGCGGGCCTGGGCGGCGGCACCGGGACCGGCGCCGCCCCCATCATTGCCGAGGTCGCCCGTGAGATCGGCTGCCTGACCGTCGGCGTGGTGACCAAGCCCTTCAAGTTCGAGGGCCGGGTGCGCCAGCGCAACGGGGAAGAGGGAATCCTGCATTTGCGCAAGCACGTGGATACCCTGATTGTCATTCCCAACGACAACCTCCTGATGTTGGCCAACAAGAAGACGTCCATCGTGGAAGCTTTCACCATGGCGGACGACGTGCTGCGCATTGCCATCCAGGGCATCTCGGACCTGATCAACAAGGAGGCGTATATCAATCTGGACTTCGCCGATGTGCGCACCGTGATGTCCAACATGGGCCAGGCCATCATGGGCACCGGGGTCGGATCGGGAGATAACCGGGCGATCGAAGCCGCCGAGAAGGCCATTCACAGTCCGCTGCTGGACGACTGCCGGATCGATGGAGCCAAGGGCGTGTTGCTGAACATCAGTGGGTCCAGCTCCCTCACGTTGCACGAGGTCAACGAGGCCGCCAGCTTCATCACCGACCACGCCGATGAGGATGCCGTGATCATCTTCGGCGCCCGGATCGACGAAAACATCCCCCATGACCAGATCGAAGTCACCGTGATCGCCACGGGTTTCGGGCCTCGGCCCCATCGCGAGGTGGCGGGGGAAGCGCCCGTTGCCGAGCCAAAACGGCCCCGATCCTCCTATAAGGTATTCAGTTCCGCCTCCGTCACGCCGGCGCGTCCCGCGGCCCCCGAAGAGGACGAGGACACACAGGCGATTGCGGCGGCACTGCGCACACCGGAGCCGGCACCACAACCCGTGGCCGTCGTCCCGCCCGCGCCCAAGCCGACCTTTGACCGCAAGGAAGATGACGTCTTCGAATTGGAGAATCCGATTCTGGAACCTGTGGAATCGACGCCCCAAATTCCGTCCAGCTATCGGCCCGAGGAGAAGCGCAGCGGCGGGCGCAATGCGGACCCCGACGCGGATTTGGACATTCCGACGTTCATTCGGAAACGCTCGAAACGATTTGCCGACGAGTAGCGCACGCACCCGGGTCGGGCGGTGTCCGCCCGCGCGGGATGCGGTTCCCGCAGGGGCCGGGAACCCCGCGCCCCACCCTCATCTTTCCGGGGGTTCGCGCCGCCGCGCCGCTGGCGGGCAGTGAATCCAATTCAAGATGAATTGGACTTCCGTGTTTCGAAAGGTTCGTGTTACATTAGCTCTGGTGACTCAGAACCGGCGGAGCCGAATCGACGCGAAAGCTGGGCAGACCGGTGATTCTCCGCGGCCCGAATTGACCAGAACGACCAGAGACTTAATTGGGCTGGGCCGGGAACAAACAGACAACGGATACGGCAGCAAACCGCAGGAAGGAATCACGCCAGGACATCCCGAAATACACTCGAGGCGCGCCTCACACCCGCGCCGATGCGGGTGGGGTCGCGCGCATGACCAAGGAGGGTGGGCCAACCGGAGTGGAGGTGCGGGGTTGCGGTGGACCAGGGAGTCCAGAGCGGAAACGATTGGGAGCGGGCAAAATATTCGACCAAATGGGCAGGCTCATTGAGATGGCTGCGATCGGCAAGATTCGACCCTAGCGGCAAGGCCGTCTCGTGAGGGGTGAAGTGGAGGTTTCATGCCCTGTTCAACGGGTGCGAAACCGGTAGCACCGGTGGAGTCTTCACCAGTTCAGGTGCGGAAGATTCCGCTCAGCCTTTGCGGTCCCCCGTCTTCTTCACGGTGCCGGCACGGCATCGTCCTTCCTCGATTCGTATCCCAATAGTTCGCGCCCCGGCTGGGGTGGGGCCCGCCGCGGCCGCGGCCATGCCGGCGCGAACCGCGGCGTCCATGGAGGCGACTCATGCGGGCCGAGGGCAACCGCCCCCGGCGCGCGGAAACTCTTTGGGAGTTCCCATGAACTGGATGCGGGTTTCCCTTCGAAAATGGGCCTGGAAGACCGTGGTGCTGGGCATCGCCGCGGGCCTCTGGGCCGTATTCGCGGCGGAAAGCGCCTTGATCGTCCTGGAGCGCTTGGGGGCGGGTGCCGAATGGCAGGTGCTGGCGGCCGGCTTGGCGCTGGGTCTCACCAGCGGCGCGCTGCTGGCGCGGATCGGAGAAGGGCTGCACCATTATCCCCGCCGCACCTGGGCCGCCACGGGTTGGGGGGCGCTCTATGGCGCGATCGCCGGGTTGGCTGGCATCGGTGCCGTGTCCTGGTGGATCGCCCCCTACGCGACTCCGCAGCGTTTGCTCTTCGGCGTCAAGGCCATCCACCTCTATGCCGGCATCCTGCCCTTCCTGCTGGCGGCCCTGGGGGCGGCCATCGGCTTTGGATCGGGGTGCGCCGTGCGCAATTTACCGCTCAGCCTGCGGCGGCTGCGCGGCGGGCTGGTGGGCGGGCTGGTGGCGGGCGGGCTGGTCGGCGCGGGGGTGTTCTTTTTCCCGAGAAACTTCTGGGTGCAGTCCGCCGCCCTGGTCGCGTGGGCGGCCGTGCTGGCCCAGGTGCTGTTCTGGAGCGAGAAGCGGTTCGCCCGCCGCTGGCTGAGAGTGCTGACGGGCCCTGGCGAGGACGAGTGCATACCGCTCGTGAACCGCACCATCCACGTCGGCAAGCTCGAGAGCAACGAGATTCCGCTCCTGCATTATAGCGAGGTCTACCCGGTGCACTGCCGGATCGACTGGGTGCAGGATCAGTACAAGATCATCGACGATGAGACCGGTGGAACCGTTTACGTCAACTTCCGCCAGGTGCAGGAACAGCCCTTGAAGCCGGGAGACCTGGTCAAGATCGGATCCGCCCTTCTGCAATATGGTGAGGCATCATGAGCCAGCGGCACTGCGGCGTTGCGGTCAACCGTCCGTCGGTTTTAGCCCTGGCCACGCTGCTGGTGGCAGGCCTGCTCGCGGTGAGCCCTGCCGCCCGCGCGGAACCCCAGTCGGGAAGCGAGACGGTGTCCCTGAAGTCCAACGAGTTGCTTCCCAGCAACAACCGGCAGGGCGGCGACGATGCCCTGATGCGCGCCAATCCGCCGGAAGTCCGCCCGGAGGCCCCGGGTGGGGGAATCCCGGCGGGCTCCTCGACCCACTCCGCCGGTGACGGCAAGGCGGCCATGGCCCCGCGGGAATCCGCGCACAAACCCGCGCCGCTGGGGTCGGCCAGCCCGAACGCCACCCGGGAAGCGGCGTTTCCGTTGGCGCCCGGGGCCGACGTCGTTGGCTGGGCGCTGCGCGGCCTGCTGGCCCTGCTCTCGGTGCCGGTGATGGTGTGGGTGCTGCACGCGCCGCGCCCGGTGAATGCCGTGCGGGGGCCGGGCTTCGAGGTGATTACCCCCTCCGAACGGCGTCAGTTCATTGCGCTCGAGGACAAAGTCACGCAGTTGGATTTCGTTGCCCGCATCAAGACCCGGGGTTCCCTGCGCCTGTCCGCCAATCTGAACAAGGTCGGACTCTCCAACCGGCGGTTCGGCTACCTGATGGAGGACAAGAATTTCCGCAATGCCCTGCTGGTGAACCGCCGGCGGGTGCGGCGCACCCTGCTGAAGGACGGGGACGTCCTGGACCTGGGCGATTTGACCTTGCTGTACCGGGA
>JBGPEV010000269.1:0-5146 GCA_041482995.1 bacterium
CATCAAGAACCTGGAGTACCGCGGCTACGACTCCTGTGGCTTGGCCGTGGTGCAAAAGGGCGAGGTGGCGGTACGCAAGAACACGGGCGGCGTGGACGAGGTGAACCAAAAGGAGCACCTCACCGGCATGCAGGGCACCACGGGGATCGCCCACACGCGCTGGGCCACTCATGGCGGCGTCACGCAGATCAACGCCCATCCCCATTCCTCGTCGGACGGGCTGTTCTCACTTGTTCACAATGGGATCGTAAACAATTTCCGGGAGTTACGTGATGAATTGGCAAACCAGGGCGTGAAGTTCGTCTCCGACACCGACACCGAAGCGATTGTCCATCTGGTGGCCATGCTGCATCGGAAAACGGGCAACGTGGAAGAGGCCTTCCGCGGCGCCTTGCTGCGGCTGCAGGGCACCTACGCCATTGCCATGGTGACCGCACTTGAGCCGGATGCGATCTATTGCGCCCGCTTGGGGTCGCCGTTGGCCCTCGGATTCTCCGCCCACGGCAACTTTGTGGCGTCGGACGTGAACGCGTTCCTGCCCTTCACCCGGGATGCCCTGCTGCTGGACGACGGAGAGTACGCCGTCGTGTACCCCAACGATGTGCGGGTGCTGCGCCTGCGGGACCGGCAGCCCGTCCAGCGCAAGCACATGAAAATCGAGTGGGACGCCGAGACCTCCCGCAAGGGCGGGTACTCCCACTACATGCTGAAGGAGATCTTCGACCAGCCCCGCACCGTGCTCAATGCCATGAACATTCCCCAGGACGGCATCGATGCGCTCGCGGAACGCATCCGCGTCAGCAAGCAAACCTATCTCATGGGCGTGGGGACGACGCATTTTGTGGGTCAGGTGGCCCAGTACTTCTTCTCGCAACTGTCGGGGCGGTTCGTTCCCGCCGTGAGCGCGGACGAGTTCCGGGAATTGGCGGTGATCGGCCCGGAGGATCTGTTGATCTCCATCTCCCAGTCCGGAGAGACCTTCGACACCCGCCAGGGCGTGGAATTCGCCAAGTCCCGCGGTGCCGCGACCGCGAGCATCGTCAACGTGATGGGCTCCTCCTTGAGCCTCATCACCGACCACGTGATCCTGCAGGGCTCCGGACCGGAAATTTGCGTCGTATCCACCAAGGCGGCCCTGGCGCAGATGGTGATCCTGCTGCGCGTGGCGCTGGCGCTGGGACAAAAGACCGGCCACATCGATGCCGGGGTCGTTGCTTCCTATGCGCGCGCGTTGGAGAGCTTCTCGCCCGCCGTGCAGAATGCCCTCAACGAGCTCTCCGGCTTCGTGCGCAACCTGGCGGACCGCACGGTCAAGTACCACAACTGGCTCGTGATGGGCCGGGGCATCTACTACGCGATCGCCCAGGAAGCGGCGCTGAAGATGAAGGAGGTGACCTATCTCCACGTGGAGGGCCTGCCCGCCGGCTTCCTCAAGCACGGCACCCTGTCCCTGGTGGACGAGACGATGGCCTCCCTGTTCCTGGTCCCCCCGCTGGAACTGAAGGAGCTGCACCAGTTGACGGTCAATGCCATCGAACAGGTGAAGGCGCGCGGCGGCCCCGTGTTCGGCTTCTACTTCGAATCCGACACCCAAACGGCCAGCCTGCTGACCGACGGTGTGGCCCTGCCCGACGTCTCCCCGGCCGTGGCGCCCTTCCTGGCGCTGGGACAGAAGACCGGCCACATCAATTCGGAGGTCGTTGCGTCCTACGCGCGCGCCTTGGAGAGCTTCTCCCCGGCGGTGCAGAATGCCCTCAACGAGCTCTCCGGCTTTGTGCGCAACCTGGCGGACCGCACGGTCAAGTATCAGAACTGGCTGGTGATGGGCCGGGGCATCTACTACGCGATCGCCCAGGAAGCGGCGCTCAAGATGAAAGAGGTCACCTATCTGCACGTGGAGGGCCTGCCCGCCGGCTTCCTCAAGCACGGCACCCTGTCATTGGTGGACGAGTCGATGGCCTCCCTGTTCCTGGTGCCCCCCTTGGAGTTGAAAGAGCTGCACGAGTCGACGGTCAACGCCATCGAACAGGTCAAGGCGCGTGGCGGTCCCGTGTTCGGCTTCTACTTTGAATCCGATACCCGGACTGCGAGCCTGTTGACGGACGGTGTGGCCCTGCCCGACGTCTCCCCGGCCGTGGCGCCGTTCCTGGCCCTGGTGGTGGCGCAGCTCTTTTCCTACTTCCTGGCCCTCAAGCTGGGCCGCAGCATCGACAAGCCCCGCAATCTGGCCAAGTCCGTCACGGTGGGGTAGGGGCGCGCTGCCGCACCGGCGACAATTACGGCTACGCCTCACGCTCCTGCAGAAGCAGCGGCGCCCGGGGCGGCTGCTCGAAGTCAAAACAATCCAGCATGTCGTTGGCACCCGCGTCCCACTTGTTCAGTGGCGGCACATCGAAGACGCGTTCGATGGTGCGCAACACGCTGGCATGGGAGTAGAGCGTGTGCGATACATGGCCCTTTTTCGCAAACGGGCTGATCACCAACGCCGGAATGCGGTATCCATAGCGTATCGCGGGTGTGAACAGCGTGCCGGGCTCCTTTTCCACCACGGGCGGATCGACGTGATCCCAGAATCCCCCCCATTCGTCCCAGATGACGAAGATCGCCATGGTGGACCATTGCGGTCCCTGCATCAGCATGTTGATTCTGTTAACGGTCCAATTCTCACCCTCGCGGATGCTATAGGGTGGGTGCTCGCTGTTCCTGATGTGTGGGGTAATCCAAGTCATTGGCGCCAACTGACCCTCTGCCGCGTCACTGGCAAGCTGTTCCGGCTTGACGATATTGGGCCCCAGCAGCTTCTTGAAGGGCGTCACCAGCTTGATTCCGCCGTCGTAATTCCTCCAACGGATTCCCTTCTCGTCAAGGCGGTCGGCAATCGTTGGTAGGTCATAGTCGCCCCGGTTGACGCGCTTGGGATTGTCCATGACCGGCGTCTCTGCCGCCATGATCATGAAGTAGTTCGGGTAGGAAGGCCCGCGGAAATCGGCAAAGTAGTTGTCGCAGAGCGCAAAATTGCGGGCGTAGGCGAAGTAATTGGGGATGTCTGATTCTTCGTAGTGACAGCGCCCCTTTGTCCCGTTTGTCACATTCACGAGCGCGCTCTTGCGCAAATGAGGCGGGTCGGGATGCTCGTCCGCGCATCGCGATCCCACTGTGTCGCCGTTGCCCCCTTTGTACGTCCCGAAGTAATTGTCGTAACTGTGGTTTTCCCTAAGAATAAAGACGATATGCTTGAGCGGCGTTGATGCCGGATGGCTGGGAGCCGGAATTGCGTCCGCCGGTTTGGCCGACTCGGGGGTCGTCTGGCCAAGCGCCCCGTGGGCACCCAGCAGGACACCTGCGGCACCTGTCATGCCCAGCGCAAGACTCCGGCGCAACAAGGCTCGCCTTGACCATTCGGTTGGTCGACAGGCGACGCTTCCTCCGGGAATCCGTGTCTTTGATCCCATGAGATCTCGCGATTCGAAAGTGCCTTTGGCGTTGAACCTGGTGGACGGCCTGCCCGCCCAGCCGCCGATGGTTGCTGGCGTCCATAACACGAGCTTCTTCGCCGACGCAATCGGGGATCACGTTGGCCTCGCATTCTCCGGATTCCAGCCCGAGCCATCGAATTTGCGCTTGCGCAGTCGTTGACGGCGATAAACCGCGGATGGAGAGGTGGAACGATGCGCCGGATCGTGCGCCCCCCTTGGCGCCGGACTGGCCCATTTCCACGGTTGCGTCTCCAGGCTCAGGCGCGGCCGTAGCATCGGCAAACCCCGCAATCTGGCCAAGTCCGTCACGGTCGCGTAGGAGCGCGCTACCGTGCCGCCGCCCGTGGCGCCGGCGAATCCACCGGTGGCAAACGGCGCGGCCAGTGGAGTCCGGCCCCGCGGTGTGCCAGAATCTCCTGGTGGATGACCGCGCCACCCAGCGGCCCCGTTCCGCTGGAACGCGCTTGTGGCGAGCCGCTGGCGCGGACCGCAACCGGGGATGCGGTGTGTCATCCAGCGTCGCATTGGCGCTGGCGACGAATTTTTGATCCCCTCAGATCGAGAGCCATGGGTAATCCCGCCGCCGATTGGATTCAATATTGGGATTCCCAATCCGTCATGGACGACGATGCCTGGCGGAAGAACACCCAGTTGCTGCTGGAGGGGAGCGGCTCGTTCTTCGCCATTGCGCCGGACGACACGGTGTTGGACATCGGGTCGGGTCCAGGATTCCTGGCCGATGCCCTGCGGGATCGGGTGCGTTCCATCCATTGCGTGGACACCTCTCCGCGCTATGTGAACGAGGGCCGCGCGCGCCTGGCGGGCGTCGGCAACGTCAAATTCACGCAACTCGGAGCGGACTATCTGGACTTTTCGTTTCTGGGGCAGGAGCGCTTTTCCAAGGTGATCTGCGCCAGTGTGATCCAGTACTATCGCAACATCGCGGAGGTGGAGCGCTTACTGGCCAACCTGCGCCAAATCGCACGGCCGGGCGCGCTGCTGCTGATCGCGGATATCCCATTGGGCGGGAATCTGCTCTACGACCTGGCCGGACTCGTCCGCACGGCCTGGCGTAAGCAGTACCTGCTCAAGGTGCTGGGATTTACCCTGCGGTCCCTGTGGGGCAACTACGCCCGCCTCCGCAAGCGCCAGGGGCTGCTCCACGTGCGTAAGGAGGAGATGCAGCGGATGCTCGACAAGCTGCACCTGCGCGCGGAGTGGATTTCCACGCCGCTCACCCTCAACGATACCCGGAAGCACCTGCTGATCCGCTTTTAGCGGGCTGCAGAAAAACTGCCGATCCGCGGATTACGCGGATTTCACAGATTGATGTTGGAGGTGGACGCGCAGGGTTGCAGCGGGATCGACGGTCCAGCACCCAGCGGACACCGCAAGTGCCGGTCCATGACTGAGCGGGCGAGAAGAGCGGCTCGGCCGCTGATCCTGCCATGACCAGACGAGGTGACCTTGTGCGCGCCGATGCAAGAATCAAAATCTGCGTAATCTGCGTAATCTGCGGAAATGCCTACGGCATTTGCTCAGCAACGTCGGCACGCGGCGCGCCGCACCCCACCCCGGCCCCTTGCGGGGCCTGCCCCTCCCCGTAAACGGGAGAGGGGCATCCTGTGATCGGCCCAGAATCGAGTCCCTCCACGTTTACGGGGAGGGAC
>JBGPEV010000270.1:0-5139 GCA_041482995.1 bacterium
ATCGGGAAGCGACCCTGCAATTCCGGAATCAGGTCCGAGGGCTTGGCGACGTGGAAGGCGCCCGCCGCGATGAACAGCACGTGGTCGGTGCGCACCGGACCGTACTTGGTGTTCACCGTGGAGCCTTCCACGATGGGCAGCAGGTCCCGTTGCACGCCCTCGCGGGAGACGTCCGGACCGGCCGTGCTGCCCCGCCCGGCGATCTTGTCGATCTCGTCCAGGAACACGATGCCGTTCTGCTCCACGTGGCGCACGGCCGCGCGGGAGACCTCGTCCATGTCGATCAGCTTCTCGGCCTCCTCCTGTTGCAGGATCTCCAGCGCTTCCGGGACGTTGACCTTGCGCTTCTTGTGGCGCTTGGGAAGGAAGTTGCTGAGCATGTCCTTCATGTTCATGTCCATGCTCTCCATGCCGGGCATGGGGATCAGCTCCATCATCGGCCCGCCGGCCCGCTCCACCACCTCGATCTCCACCGGTTTGTCGTCCAGCTTGCCTTCGCGCAGCATGGCGCGGAATTTCTCCCGGGTGGAATTGGGACCGTCGGCACCGGGGGTGGCGGGGTTCACCGAGGGCACGAGCACTTCCAGCAGCCGCTCCTCGGCGTGGGCGTGCGCCTTGTCCTTCACCAGGGCCGTGTGCTCCTGCCGCACCATGGCGACGGACACCTCGGTCAGGTCGCGCACGATGGATTCCACGTCGCGCCCCACGTAGCCCACCTCCGTGAACTTGCTCGCCTCGACCTTCATGAACGGCGCGCCGGCCAGCTTGGCCATGCGGCGGGCGATCTCGGTCTTGCCGACCCCGGTCGGTCCCACCATGATGATGTTCTTGGGCAGGATCTCCTCGCGCATGCCCTCGGCCACGATCTGCCGCCGCCAGCGGTTGCGCAGTGCCACCGCCACGGCGCGCTTGGCGTCGTGCTGGCCGACGATGTACTTGTCCAGTTCCGCCACGATCTGCCGGGGCGTCAATTCGGTGGGGCGCAAGGATTGGGACATAGGTCCATCGGACGTCAAGATCAGAACTGCACACCACCAAGGCACCAAGAACACCAACGTACACCAAGCAACCGCACTTGTTCTATTTCAACCGGGACGGGGCAACCGGAGGGCCGTCCGCCCAACCGGGAAGAAGATCAACAGCGGTATACGCGACGACATAAATGCAGCCACGGATGAACACGGATCAGAAAAGAAATGGGCGATGACACAATGCAACTTACACGGACGGAATGTTGCGCGCGCAGGGTTGGCAAGCCTGCTCTAAAAGCCCATTGGAGAGCAGTGCGATGCTTCTCTTGTGGCGTCAGTCACCGAAACAGCGGCGATTCATCAGGATCATTCTGTGTTTATCCGTGTTCATCCGTGGCCAATCGCTTTTGTCCCTTTGTATAGTTCTTGGTGTTTTGGTGATTCAGCCGTTGCGGTTTCTCACAACTCTTCGATGGTGAGCTGGGTATTGGTGTAGATGCAGATGGACGCGGCGATGCACAACGACTGCTCGGCGACCTGGCGCAGGGGCAGCGTGCCGTGGGCCAGCAGGCCGCGCGCCGCGGCCAAGGCGAACATGCCGCCGGAGCCAATCGCCATCAGCCCGCCCTCGGGCTCGATCACGTCGCCCGTGCCCGAGATGATCAGCGAGGATTGCTTGTCGGCGACGGTGAGCAGCGCCTCCAGGTTGCGCAGCATGCGGTTGGTGCGCCATTCCTTGGCCAACTCCACGCTGGCCCGCACCAGATTGCCGCCGTACTCCTCGAGCTTGCCGTCGAACTTCTCGAAGAGCGTGAACGCATCGGCGGTCGAGCCGGCAAATCCCGCCAGCACCGTGCCGTTGCCCGCCCGGCGCACCTTCTTGGCGTTGGACTTCATGATGGTATTGCCGATGGTCACCTGCCCGTCACCGGCCATCACCACGTTCTCCCCGCGCCGCAAGGAGAGGATGGTGGTGCCGTGAAAGGACGCGGCGCCTGAGGCGGAATGAGACGGCACGGAGCAACTCCAGGGGAAGCGGCGAGGCGCGGCCAACCGCATTGCGCCGCCGCGGTTTCTGCAACCGCCAGCCTAGCGGACGCCTCGGGCCTTGTCCATTTGTGGCCATTGAGGGTAGTGGGCCGGTTTGCAGATGCTGCGTCATCGTTCGGACAGCAGACCCCTCGCTCCGCTCGGGGTGACAATGTGTTGTCATTTCGAGCGCAGCGAGAAATCTGCTGTCCCGTCCAAACTGACCCACTCCCCCATTGAGCGGAAGAGCAGCCCCCGCCGCGCCGGGTGGCGCCGGCCAGCCTGCGCCGCGAGGTTTGCGCACGATGGGCCGTGACCCACCCCGATTGACGCGGTGCAGCGGCGCACACGGTTCATTTTGTCGGGACCCCTTGCTATGGTAGGGCATGCTCGGCCGTCGGGGATGAGGCGGTACGCGCTCCGCCCCGCACTGCCGGCCCTCCGCACGGTCTGGCCATGTCAGAGAACCGCACGCGTTCCGGCGTTCCGTTGAAGACGTTCTACGAGGCGACGGACTTGCCCCGCCCCGGGGCGCCCCAATCCCCGCCCGGGGAATACCCGTTCACGCGGGGGCGGCTGGGCAGCGGCCAAAAAGCGGCGGCCTGGATTCAGCGGGAACTCTCCGGCGAGGGCGATCCCGCCCACTCCAACGCGCAACTGCACTACCTGATTGCCAAGGGCCAGACGGGCATCGACGTGATCGGGGACAGTCCGACCCAGGCCCAGATGGATCCGGATCACCCCTTGGCCGTGCACGCGGTGGGGACGCAGGGCGTTTCCCTCTGCTGCAAGGCCGACTATCTGGAGCTGTTCCACGGCCTGCCGCTCGATGGAATCTCCATCTCCAGTTCCGTGCCCTCCCTGTTCGGCATGACCGGGCTCTACCTGGCGGCCCAGGCCGCGGGCGTGGCGCCGGAGCGGGTGCGCGGCTCCGTGCTGCAGGTGCCGCTGTATTCGGAGGACTGCGGCTATCCCACCTACCTGCCGTGCGAACTGCGGGCCCGGCTTTCCGCGGACGTGATGGAGTTTTGCGCCGCGGCCATGCCGCGCTTCCACTCCTACGTGGAGGATACGTACTTCTTCAGCGAAAGCGGGCTGACCGCCGTGGAAGAGATGGCGCTGGGGTTCGTGGAAATCCGGTTCCTGGCGCGGGAACTGCTGCGCCGCGGCGTTCCCATCGACCGCTTCGCGCCCCGCATCGCCATCCTGGTGAATTGCTCCATGGATTTCTACGAGGAGGTGGCCAAGCTGCGGGCGACGCGGCGGCTCTACGCGCGGATGATGAAGGAGGAATTCGGCGCGCAGGATGCCCGCTCCCTGTCGGTGAACCTGACCAGCCACACCTCGGGGCTGACGCTCACCGCCGAGCAGCCGGCCAACAACATCGTGCGCGGCGCGATCCAGGCCCTGGCCCTGGCCATGGGCGGGGCGCAGGCGATCGAGATCTCCGCGTTCGACGAGGCCTACCGCACCCCCAGCCCGGAGTCGCACCTGGTGGGACTGCGCACCCAGCAGATCCTGGAGCTGGAATCCGGCGTGTCGCGCGTGGCCGATCCGTTCGGCGGCTCGTACTTCATGGAAGCGCTCACCTCGGAACTGGAGCGGCGCATCGAGGCCATGGTGCGGGAAATCGAGGCGGAAGGGGACCCGGTGCACCTCGCCGATTCCGGCTGGTTCAAGGGATTCTTCCACCGGGCCATGGAGCGTCATGCCCGGGAAATCCGCGAGGGCGCGGCGCGGGTGGTGGGGCACAATGTGCACCAGATTCCGGAGGAGGAAGACCTGCTGCTGCGGGACGTCTCCGAGCGGAAGATCCGGCCCTGGAGCGAGCGGGTGGAGCGCATCCGGAGCTTCAAGGCCGGCCGCGGCCGGGAGCGCCTGCACAGCGCCCTGAGCGGCGTGCTGGAGGCGGCGCGTGCGCGCACGGGCAACCTGGTGCCCCCCGTGCTGGCGGCGGTGGAGGCGGACGCGACCATGGGGGAGATCACGGGAACGCTGCGCACGGCGTACGGATTCCCGTATGACCCCCATCGCATGGTGCAGCCGCCCACGATGGAGGGCGCCCCGTGAGCCCGGTGCGCATGGTGCTGGGCCTGCTGGGCATGGATTCCCACGAGAACGGCGCCATCGCCGTGGCCAGCCTGCTGCGGGACGCGGGGGTGGAGGTCATCTACCTGGGCCGCTATCAGACCCCCGATACCCTCTTGCGGGCGGCGGTGCAGGAGGACGTGGACGTGATCGGCGTCAGTTGCCATTCCTGGGAATACCTGGAGTACCTGCCGGCCCTGATGGAACGCATCCCCGCGGAGGCCCCCGACGTGGCCGTGGTGGCGGGGGGATCCGTGATCACCCCCGCGGACGCGGCGCGGCTCACCGCTCTGGGAGTGGCCGCCGTCTTCGGATCGGGGGCCGCGCCGGAACACATGGTGGCCACGGTGCGGCGGCTGGCCGCGGCCCGCCGGGAGGCGCTGGAGCTTCCGCCCGCCGCGCCGCCCGGCCCCCCAGCCCCCACCCCAACCTGACCGTACCCCAGGCGAGGCAACCCATGACGAAGTACGAGACGATTTTGTACGAGGCCTCCGGGCGCATTGCCACGGTCACGCTCAACCGGCCGGAGAAGTTCAACGCCATCCGGCCCCCGATGCCCGACGAGTTGGAGCAGGCCCTGGCCCGCGCCAATGCCGATGGAGCGGTGCGGGTGATCGTGCTGCAGGGGGCGGGGCACTCCTTCTGCGCGGGATTCGATTTCTCCGAGAACCTGGATCACTTCGCCGGTTGGGGCCTGCCGCGCGCGGGCGAGGAATGGGACCCGGGCAGGGACCTGATGGGCGTCACCAGTCCATTCGTGGGGCCCGTCCCCAAGTTCATGAGCATCTGGCGCAGCCCCAAGCCGGTCATCGCCAAGATCCACGGCTGGTGCCTGGGGGGCGCGTCGGAAATGGCGCTGTTGGCGGACCTCGTGATCGCCGCGGACGACGCGCGGCTCGGCACGCCGTACTCCCGCGTGTGGGGCTGCCATTTGACCGGCATGTGGATCTACCGCCTGGGGCTGACGCGCGCGAAAATGTTCGCGCTCACGGGGGAGTCCATCAGCGGCAAGGAGGCCGCCGCGATTGGGCTGATCAACCTCTCCTTTCCC
>JBGPEV010000271.1:0-5112 GCA_041482995.1 bacterium
CTCGTCGTCGGCACCAGCGGGCACATCGACCACGGCAAGACCACGCTGGTCAAGGCCCTGACGGGCATTGACGCGGACCGGCTCGCCGAGGAGAAGGCGCGCGGCATCACCATCGACATCGGCTTCGCGCACTACCGGGACGAGGCGGGCAACGAGATCGCCTTCGTGGACGTGCCGGGCCACGAGCGCTTCGTGCACAACATGCTCGCCGGAGCGGCGGGGCTGGACGCGGTGATCCTGGTGATCGCCGCCGACGAGGGCGTGATGCCCCAGACGGTGGAGCACCTGCACATCTGCCACCTGCTTGGCATCAAGCAGGGCATCGTCGCCCTGACCCGCGTGGACCTGGTGGACCCCGAACTGCTGGAACTGGCCACGGAGGACGCGCGGGAGGCCGTCGCGGGCACCTTCCTGGAGGGCGCGCCGCTGCTGGCCGTGTCGTCGATCACGGGCCAGGGCCTGCCCGAATTGAAGGCCGAGTTGGCGCGCCTCTCCAGCCGCGTGGTGGGCCGCAACCTGGATCTTCCCTTCCGCTTCCCCGTGGACCGCTCCTTTACGCTGAAGGGCTTTGGCACCGTCGTGACCGGCACCGTGCTGGCCGGGCGGCTGAGCAAGGAGGAGGGCGTGATGCAGTACCCCCAGCGCCGCGACCTGCGCATCCGGGGCCTGCAGACCCACGGGCGGGGCGTGGACGCCGTGGAGGCGGGCCAGCGCGCGGCCATCAACGTGGCGGGCGTGGAGAAGGAGGACGTTCAGCGCGGCGACCAGTTGGCCGCGCCCGGCAGCCTGCTCACCAGCTATCTGCTCAACGTGGAGTTGACGCTGCTGGACGAGGTGCCGCGGGATTTGACCCAGCGCACCCGCATCCGCATGCACGTGGGCACGCGGGAGGTGATGGGCCGCATCGTCCTGCTGGAGGGCGAGCAGTTCCAGGCGGGCGAGACGCAACTGATTCAGGTGCGGTTGGAACAGCCGGTCAGCACCCGCTTCGGCGACCGCTTCATCATCCGCAACTACTCGCCGCTCTACACCTTGGGCGGCGGGCGCGTCATCGATCCCTCGCCCAGCAAGTCCCGCCGCGTGCGCGCGGAATTGGGCGAGCGGCTGAAGGCCCTGGCGGGGGAAGACTCCGACGCCCTGGTGGAGCAGGCGGTGTACCTGCAGGCGGCGCGGGGCGTGCGGGCGGAGGAGGGCTCGATTCGCACGGGCCTCAGTGTGAAAGCATTCACGCGCGTGGTGGACAAGCTGCTCAGCCAGGGCCGCATCGTCGCCGTCGATGCCGGAGACGCGCCGCGCTACCTGCATCCCCAGGCGATGGAGCGCGTGGCGGGATTCCTGGAGCGCGTGGTCGAGGGCTTCCACAAGCAGTTCCCGGAGCGCGAGGGCATGTCCCGCGCGGAGTTGGCGGGCAAGCTCTCCCTGCTGTTCAGCGAGAAGGAGGTGGGCGCCATCCTCCAGCGGCTGGTGAAACAGGAGCGCCTGTTCCTCAACGGCCAGGCCTTCGCGCGCACGGGCCACCGCAAGAGCTTGAGCGGCGCGCAGGAAGCGGCCCTGGCGCGGGTGGTCGAGCTGATCCGGGCGGGCGGGGTGCAGCCGCCGCGCCGCACGCTGCTGCTCGAGACCGCCGGGCTTGAGGACAAGGCCGGCCAGCAGGTGCTCAACCTGGGCACCCACAACCGCCAGCTCGTGCGCGTGAAGGAGGACCTCTACTACACGCCGGAGGTGCTGACCGAGATCGAGCAGCGCCTGCGAGCCTACCTGAAGGAGAAGCAGCAGATCACCGTGATCGACTTCAAGGACGTGCTCGGCATCACCCGCAAACACGCCGTGGACCTGCTGGAGCACTTCGACGCGGAACGGGTCACCCTGCGGCTGGACAACCACCGCGTGCTGCGGCAGGGATAGAGGGCAACGGGCAGGCCTAGTCACCCCCACCCTTCTTCGAGAGGCACCATGGCACGGGCATTCCTCCTCACCATCGCCGCATTGGCAACGGCGGGTTGCGTTGTCCTGAACACACCATCACTGGATTTCTGTTCAACGATTCCAAGGGGCCGTCGTCGGTCGGCACGGGCGAGGGCGGCGCCAAGTCCGGCACGGCGTGCAGCAAGGGCGTGCTCGGCGTCGTTTGGGGAGACTCCTCCATCGAGGCGGCCAAGGCCCAGGGCGGGATCAGCAAGGTGGCCTACGTGGACCACAAGGCAACCAGTGTGCTGGCCGTCTACGGCGAGTATTGCACGGTGGTGCACGGGGACTAGGGCAGACTCAAGAACGTGGGGTAGCGCCGGGCCTCCTCGCCCGTGCCAACGAGCGCGGGGTAACCCCGGGCCTCCCGGCCCGGCGAGCGCGGGCCTTGCGCCCCGACTACTTCGCTTCCCGGTCAAACCACCAATAGTCTTCCCCCACGGAATAGGCGTACCAGGGCTTCACCGTGTGCAGCTTGCGGGAATAACCGATCAGGGTGCGGTCCGGCTCGAGCAGGAAGGTATAGGGCTGGTCCTCGAACAGGATCTCGTGCAGGCGGCGGAACAGCGTGACGCGCTCCTCGTCGGGAATGGACTTCACGCCCTCGTCGATCAGCCGGTCCACCTCGGGGTTCTTGTAGCGCACCAGGTTGAGCCCGCCCTTGACGGCGCCGCGCGAGTGCCAGAGCGGCGTGGGGTCGGGCCAGGGGTCGCGCGTCCAGCCCAGCATCACGGCGTCGAACTTGAAGTCGTCGATCAGGCTGAGGAAGGTCGTCCAATCCACAACCTTGATGTTCATCTCCACGCCCGCCTGCCGCATGGCCTCCTTGGCCAGGGTCAGCATCTTCACCGACGTTTCCGGGTCGGCGGTCATCACCGTGTAGCGGAACGTGAGGCCGTTCTTGTCCAGCAGTCCGTCGCCATTGCTGTCGGACCAGCCCGCCTCGCGCAGCAGCCGGATCGCCTCCGGCACGGAGAATCCGAGCGGCTTCACCTGGGGGGAGGAGTAGCGGGAATTGGCCTCGAAGGGGCCGACGGCCTTCACCTGCAGCCCATGATAGAACTTGTCGATGAACGTATCCCGGTCGTAGAGCAGCCCCATCGCCCGCCGCACGCGCTTGTCGTTGAACAGCGGCGAGCCGAGGTTGTACCCCACGTAGCGGTAGGTGCGCGGCGCCTGGTTGCGCACCTCCACCTTGATCAGCCGCTTCTTGGACTGCGCTCCCATGCCGAATTCGGGCCCGTTGGTCTCGTTCACCCATTGGTCCGGCGTGAACTGCAGCAGATCCAGGTCGCCCCGCTTGAAGGATTCCAGGGCCACCTTGTCCGCCGAGACGAACCGCGTGAGCACTTTGGCCGGGTTGTACCGCCCGATGTTTTGCGGCAGGCGCGTGCCCCAATACCCGTCGTCCCGCCCCAGGACGATCGCGCTGCCCCGGTTCCACTGCTCGAAGCGGTAGGGGCCGCTGCCCATGGGCTTCTTGGCGAGCGGCGTCTCGTCGGGGTCCGCGGCGGGAAATCCGGCCTTGGGAACGATCCGCAAGCTGCTCAGGTTGATGAAGTTGCGGAAGTGATCCTGCTTGGCGATGAAGCGCACCGTGCGATCGTCCACCACGTCGGCGCGCTCGAAATTGGCGAAGTAGGCCTGCCATTTGGCCCGTGTTTTCAGGCGGGGATTGAACAGCACGTCGAAGCTGAACTTCACGTCCTCCGCCGTCACCGGCTTGCCGTCCTGCCAGCGGGCCCCGGGATGGATGTGGAAAGTGTAGAGGTGCTTGTCCGCCGAGACCTCCCAGCGGTCGGCCAGCAGCGGCACCTGTTCCAGCGAATCCACGTCGGTCTGGGCCAGGGTCTCGTAGATCAGATCGAGGATGCGGTTGCCGTAGAGATCGGTGGCGTTGAGCGGGTGCAGCATGTGGGGCTGCAGCGGAAAGCGGTCGCGCCGCACGCCGCCCGCGGTGGCGTCGGGATTGCCCCGCACGTAGTCCCCGGCGGGGGCGGGGCGGGCGGGTCCGGCCGCGAGCGCCGCCGCCAATCCCGCCATCAGCAGCCAGCGCTTCACCCTGCCCGTCCTTCCAGCCGTCCTGTCCTGCCCGTCTCCGTCCGGGGAGGCCGCCCGGCTTCCCCCGTCCAGCGGCCCCCGGCGGGGCCGCGACGCCGCGCTGGCGCGGGGCACCCGTCCCAGGTTCATCGAACGCCACCTTGTCGCTGATGGGCCAAAAATGCTACGCATGAAGCATGAAGTTGGGTGATCGGGCAATCCATTGGTAAGACCGGGCGCACCGCCAGGGAGTTCAATTTCGCCATGGCCAAGCGGAGTGCAGACAAGGGGCAAGTTCCCAAGGCAGCGGTTTCCCAAACGCCGCAACCCCAGGCGACCGATTCCCAGGGCGTTGTCCCCACCGGCACCAAAGGCAATGGGTCCGCGACCCACCAGGCGGAGTTGGACTTCGCGTCGCTGTCGCCCGCCGGCAAGGCGGCCGCCGCTGCCCCCACCTCCGCCGCTCCCACGGGCCAGCCCGCCGCCGCTCCGATCGTCGTGGTGGAACTGGTCAACGGGGTGGATGGCGTGTGGAAGAAGCTTTCCAACGGCAAGCGGGTGGACCTGACGACGAAGGAGTGGCGTCAGGAACTGGCACGGCTGTTCACGCGCGCGCCCGCGCCCTGACCGCGCCGCGGCCCGCATGGCAATTCCCGGCAGCCCCGCTGAGCCACCCCGGCCCGCGCCCCGCGAGACGGCGCCGGGCGGTGCCCCCTTGTGCCCTGCCTTCCGGTGCGCTGCCGCCGGCACAAGCTCTTCTCTGAACCCGGTGCGGTGATGGCCAAATTCCGCGTCGCTTTCGTCTGCCAGACCTGCGGCTCCCGCTTTCCCAAGTGGTTGGGGCGGTGTCCGGACTGCGGCGGATGGAACAGCGTCGTGGAGGAACTGGCCCTGCCTTCCGCCTCCGTGCTGGCGTTCAGCCCCCGCCCCCAGGGTCCGCAGGCCGTGCCGAACAACCCCCAGGCCGCGCCGCTTTCCCCGCGGGGAAGCGGCGCCCGCGGCCCGCCCCGGGCGCCGGGGGTTTGGGGCGTGGATCGCGTGCGGGGGGGCGGGGTGCTGGTAGGTTCCGTCGTAAAGCTGGGCGGCGATCCGGGCCAAGGGGAGTCC
>JBGPEV010000272.1:0-5109 GCA_041482995.1 bacterium
CCTGGCCGCGCTCACGCTCACCGGCACGGTGCACGTGTGGCACGTGCTCGTCCTGGCGGGCCTGCTGGGGCTGGTGAACGCGTTCGATATTCCCACGCGCCAGTCCTTCGTGGTGGAGCTGGTGGGCAAGCCCGACCTGCAGAACGCCATCGCGCTCAACTCCTCCATGTTCAACGGCGCCCGCATGATCGGCCCCGCCGTCGCGGGCATCACCGTGGCGGCCGTGGGCGAGGGCTGGTGCTTCTTCATTAACGGGGTGAGTTATCTGGCCGTGATCGCGGGCCTGCTGCTGATCCGCCTGGAGCGCGAGGCGGCGGCCCCCACGCGCGGATCGGTGCTGGAGCAACTGGGCGAAGCGGTCGTGTCCATCCGCGGCCACGCGCCCATCCGGCTGCTGCTGGTCATGCTCGCCACTTCCGCCCTGATGGGCATGCCCTACCAGGTGCTGATGCCCATCTTCGCCCAGGACATCCTGCACGCCGGGCCGCGCGGCATGGGCTGGCTGATGTCCGCCGCGGGCGTGGGCGCCCTCTGCGCCGCGCTACTGCTGGCCACCCAGCATCAGGTCGCCGGGCTGGAGCGCTGGGTGGCTCGCGCCTCCTTCGGCTTCGGCCTGGGGCTGATCGCGTTCTCCGGGTCCCACTGGCTGGGGCTCTCCCTGCTGTTCACGCTGGGGGTGGGCTTTGCCATGATGATCCAGATGGCCTCCACCAACACGCTCATCCAGACCATGGTGCCGGACGACTTGCGGGGCCGCGTGATGGCCGCCTATACCATGATGCTGATGGGCATGACGCCCTTTGGCGCCCTGCTGGGCGGCACCCTCGCCCACCACCTGGGCGCCCCCGCCACCCTGGCCATTGGCGGCGGCGTGATCATGCTCGCCTCGCTCCTCTTCCGGCGTATGCTGGCTGTGTTCCTGGGGGCGCGGGGGGCGGGGTTGGGGGGGACAGGGGACTTCGTCCAATTCTCACCGAAATTGTAATTCTACTTAGTGCCTATGCCTTTAGCTCAGCATGGGCCAACGCTTGGACGCCGTACCCCACCCTGGTCCCTGCGGGGCCTGTCCCTCCCCGTAAACGGAGAGGGAAACTGCCCGAATCATGGGCATGGCCGTTGTCTCCCTCCGTTTACGGGGGGAGACAGACCCGCCGTGAGGCGGGTCAGAGGGGGGTGCGGCGCAGTGCCGACTCCCAAACTGAGCTAAGGGCATAGGCATATTATCCATTTTAGAACGCCGTCGAGCGCTTCGTGTTTTGCATCCCCGAATTGCAGCATGCGGAGTAATGTATCCATATTGGACGACGGCCAAATCCGTCATTCCAGCAGGAGGGACGCGAGCGATCTTATTTTTTCCTATCCCGGCGGCCGAGGGCCGGCCATGACATAGGTCACACCCGCACTGGGTGAATCTTCTGGCGCGGGCGCGATCGCATGAATAAGGCGAATTGACGGATGAACGGGACCCGGCAGCCCCGTCACCAGGCGGAAGGCGTGAAACAGGTCTCGCAAATCAGCGGCACCCGGGCAAGTGCAACGTCGATCCAGGCCCTCAAAGGCGAGGGGTTAGTGGCAGGCGTCCCAGCGTGCCGCCTCGCAGTGGGCGGGCCAGGAGGCCCGCGCCTACCCCCGCTGGCTGGGTAACCGGACTTTGCACTCGCCCTGTCAGCAGCGCTCGCCCGTGGCCCAAGGACCCCGCAACCGTTCCAGGCTACCCGATGTTCTCTCAGACGTTCGAATACGCGCTCAGATGCGTCGTGTATCTGGCGCGGCAAGAAGATGCGGTGCTGCCCATCCGCCGCATCGCCGAAGCCACGGAGATTCCGCGGGATTACCTCTATAAGCTCGTGCCGGCCCTGCACCGCCCTGGGTTGGTCTCCACCCGCCGCGGCAAGCGTGGCGGGTTGCGGTTGGCGCGTCCGGCCGATGCCATCACGATCTTCGACGTGCTGACCGCCGTCGAGCCGTGGGAACGGCTGCAGGGGTGTCCGTTGAGCAACGCCAGCCGTTGCGCCAGGACGGGCACCAGCCGAAGGTTGTGCGAGCTGCACGATTTGCTCGATCAGGTGGCCGATTCGGTGGAGCGCCGTCTCAAGTCCATCACGTTGGCGGATTTCGTGCGGGATGGCACGGTAGCCTTCGGCGAGTTCCAGCCGCATCTTGCCGGCCGGCCGCAAGGGCGGGCCCAACGCGCGCCGCCCAAGCGGAAAGTCTGACGAGGAACGAACCGCCCCCGGCGCCGCGGCTCTGGGCTTACTGCTTCAGCAGGTGTGCCAGTTCCCGCGGTTCCGCCCAGTTGGGCTCCGGGATGGGCCGGCTGTTGCAGCGGTCTCAAAAATGGCTGCTTCCATTTCGCGTTCATTCGTGAAATTTTCCGCACCGTAGGGGCATGGCATGCCATGCCCCTACGACCGGTCGATGAACTACCCCGCCGCAAGCGGCGGGGTTTCAGCACAGCAACAACCAAACCGCACTTCGCCGCAAGCGGCGGGGAATTAGACCCGGAGAGATTAACGATCGAATGCGAAATGGACTGAGGCCACGGCGAGTCGAGGCGAGCAATTTCAGTAAGGGCGCAGCATGCTGCGCCCCTACTGCGCGGCCACCCGCGGAACGTTCAGTTGCGCAAAGGTCTCGTTTACGGAGGGGGACAGACCCGCGCTGCGTTGCTGGCGCCTTCGGCAAGCCTGCGGCGCGCGGGTCAGGGGGCGGTCCGGGGTACCCGGCGAATTTTGAGACTGCTTCTAGATTTTGTTTGAAAATGCGTCAAATGCCCAAAGGTGGCTGGTTTCTGGGGGCGTTGCCCCCAGACCCCCAGCAGGGAGCAGGACTCCCTGCACCCTGATTCGGTGCGCGGAAGCAGGCACGCCGGCCATGTGGACCGAATCGGGGGGTGCGGGGGGACTTGTTCCCCCGCAAGCAATTAATGATCATTGGGCGCCGTTTGGTATTTTCAAACAGAGCCTGGCCCGGAGTGCCGCACGGCCGCGAGGGCCTAGAGATAGGGCGTGAACAAGTGCGCGAACCCGTCGCGCACGCGGGCGGGCAAACGGCGGCCCTCCACGGTGGCGGCGGTGATCTCCCGGCCGGCCGCCTGCTTGCGGCGGACGTGCGCCGTCAGCTCCTGCGCCAGCGGGGTGTCGTAGCACTCCACGTTCAGCTCGAAGTTGAGGCGCAGGCTGCGGGCATCCCAGTTGGCGGAGCCCAGCAGGGACCAGCGCTCGTCCACCACCATCAGCTTGGTATGGTCAAACGGGGGCGGGGTGAGCCAGATGCGGCAACCCTTCTCCAGCACCTGCCAGAGCATGGCTTGGCTGGCCCACTGCACCCAGGGGAGGTTGTTGCGGGCGGGCAGGAGAATCTCCACGGCGATGCCGCGCAGGGCCGCCATGTTCAGGGCGGCCACCAGGGGGGCATCGGGAAGGAAATAGGGGGTGACGACCAATACCGACGATTCCGCGGCGTTCAACGCGCCCTGCAGCAGCCAGTGGATCAGCTCCGACTCCCGCTCCGGACCATCCGGCACGACGCGGGCGAGCACCGGTCCCGCGGGCGGGCACGGCGGGAACCACAGATCGCTGTCCAGCCGCTCCCCCGTCGTGAACTCCCAGTCCGTCGCGAAGATCTCCTGCAGGCCGGAGACGGCGGGGCCTTCCAGCCGGAAGTGCAGATCCTGCACCGGGCGGCCCTGGGCGCGCGCCAGCCAGTGCCCGGCCCGCAGATTCATGCCCCCCGTGAAGGCCAGGGTGCCGTCCACCACCAGCAGCTTGCGGTGGTTGCGCAGGTTGAGGAAGGCCGCCTGCCAGGGCAGCCACGTGGGCAGGAAGCCGGCGTTGGGAATCCCCGCGCGGTCCAGCGGACCGAAGATGGTGGGGATGGAATAGCGGGCGCCGACGTCGTCCACCAGCACCCGCACGGCGACGCCCCGCTGCTGGGCCGCCGCCAGCGCGCCCACGAACTGCCGGCCGACGGTATCGTTGTCGAAGATGTAAGTGCAGAGCGTGATCGAGCGCTGCGCCCCGCCGATCGCCTGCAGCATGGCGGGATAGGCCGCATCGCCTTGTTCCAGCGGGGTGACGCGATTGCCCGCCAGCAGCGGACGGCGGTTGAGCCGGGAGCCGATCCGCGCCAGCCCTTGCAGATCGCCCGGATGGCCCGGCGCGTGGGGGTGCCGCGCCAAGGTGGCGCTGGCGGCGGCGGCCATGGCCGGATTCTGCCGGATCAGGCGCCGGGCCTTGCGTTGAATGCGGTTGATGCCCAGCACGAAATACAACACTGCCCCCAGCGGCGGCGGAGCCAGCCAGATCAGGCCGATCCAGGCCACCGCCGAGCGCGCGTCCCGCTTGTTCAGCAGCACGTGCACCGTCGTGGCCGCGTCCAGCAGCACGGCGAGCAGTGTCAGCGCGACTTGCATGGCAGGTTGCCTTGGGGTGAGGGCACCGGAGGGACGCGCCTCCCGCTCCCGGCACGGGCCGCGTCATGCGCCTTGGCGCACCCGGAGCGGCGGGGCCGCCTGGGCATGGCGCGTCATCCACTCCCGGGCCAGATGGATCACCTGATCCAGCGCGCCCGGTTCCTCGAACAGGTGCCCAGCCCCGGGCACGACCGCCACTTCCACTTGCCGCAAGCGCCGCGCCGCCTGACGATTGAGCGCCAGCACCTCCGCATCGGCGCCGCCGACGATCAGCAGCGTGGGCACCGCCACGGCGGAGAGCGCCTCCAGCGCCAGGTCCGGCCGCCCGCCCCGGCTTACCACGGCACAGAGCGGATTGCGCGCGCGGGGTCCCGGCGCCGGGGCCGCGGCGGCGCGCAAGGCGGCCGCCGCGCCGGTGCTGGCGCCGAAGTAGGCAAAGGGCAGCGCGGGATCGTCCAGCCGGGCCGACAGCCAGCGGGTGGCGAGCAGCAGGCGCTGCGAGAGCAGGGCAATGTCGAAGACGTGCCGCCGATCCTCCGCCTCGGCGGGCGTCAGCAGGTCAAACAGCAAGGTGCCAACGCCGCCCGCGGCGAGCGCCTGGGCCACCCTCAGGTTGCGCGGACTGAGGCGGCTGCTGCCGCTGCCATGGGCGAAGATCACCCACCTCCGCGGCTCCGGCGGCGCCAGGAGCAGCC
>JBGPEV010000273.1:0-5107 GCA_041482995.1 bacterium
GGACGAACTCGCCGTGGTGGACCGGCGCAAGGCGCCTTATCCCAAGGATGACGCCGATGCGGACAAGCTCTGGGGCCGCAAGCTGAAGCTGGAGTTGCTCGAGCACGTGGCCACGGGCAAGACCGAGGCGGAGGCCCGCGAGTTCCTCCTGCGCCGGTACCGCAGCGCCCACTTGCGCATGGAGCAGATCACCCACAACGACGTGATCTCCATGTTCCTCAACGCGCTGGCCTCCACCTACGATCCCCACTCCTCCTATCTGCTGCCGGACGAGCTGGAGAACCTGAACATCACCCTCAGCCTCTCCCTGGAGGGCATCGGCGCCACGCTGCGTTGGGAGGACGGGTACACGGTCATCTCCTCCATCGTGCCCGGCGGCGCCGCGGCGCGGGAGGGCAGCCTGAAGGCGGAGGACAAGATCATCGCCGTGGGCCAGGGCAAGGACGGCGCCCTGGAGGACGTGCGCAATCAGCGCCTTACGGACGTCGTCAAGCTGATTCGCGGACGGCGCGGCACCGTGGTGCGCCTGGCCTATCTGCGCAAGAGCGACGGCGTGCGGGAGAAGCGGATCGAGGTGACGATCACCCGCGACAAGATCCTGCTCACCGACCGCGAGGCCAAGGGCACCGTGCAAGAGCGCAAGCGGCCCGAGCGCGAGCAACCGTACCGCATCGGCGTGGTGGAACTGCCCTCGTTCTACGTGGATTTCTCCCGCCGCCACACCAATCCGGATTCCTACAAGAGTTCCTTCCGCGATGTGGAGCGCATCCTGCAGCAGTTCCTCACCCAGGGCGTTGACGGCGTGGTGCTGGACCTGCGCGACAATGGAGGCGGCGGCCTGGACGAGGCGGTGCAGCTCTCCGGGCTGTTCCTGGAGCGCGGGGCCACCGTGGTGCGCGTGCGCGACAACAACGGCGACACGGTGAACCACGACAACACGAGCCCGCCGATCTATCGCGGCCCGCTGGTGGCGCTGGTGAACCGCTACAGCGCTTCCGCCTCCGAGATTCTTGCCGGCGCCCTGAAGGACTACGGCCGGGCGATCGTCGTGGGGGACAAGACCACGTTCGGCAAGGGCACGGTGCAGAACATCATCAGCCTGCCCACGGGGTTGGGCGGCGTGAAGACGACGGTGGCCAAGTTCTACCGGCCCGGCAGCAGCTCGACCCAGAATCGCGGCGTGGAGTCGGACATCGTGCTGCCCTCCCTGAACAACCATCTGGAGATCGGCGAAAGTTCCCTGGAGAATTCGCTGCCGTGGGATGCCCTCACCCGCGCCGCGCTCAAGCCCTGGAGCGATCTGGCGCCCTATTTGCCGGCGCTGGCCGAGCGCTCCCGCCAGCGCCAGCGCGCGAGCGCCTACTTCCTGCAAGTCAACCAGGACGTGCAGCAGTACCTGGAACGCAAGAAGAACCGCAAGGACGTGACGATCAAGCAACTGCTCGCCGAGCGCGAAGCCGACGCGAAAGAGGGGAAAGAAGGGAAGGAGGGCGCCGCCAAGCCCGCGGACCGGCTGCATCCGCCGGACGCCACCAAGCCCACCGCGCCCGACGCTCTGCTGAACGAGTCGATGGAAGTTCTGATCGACTATCTGCGCATGAGTACGGGTGGCAACAACATCGCCATTGGGCAGCGCAACTGACCGGATGCGGGCTCACACCGGGTCCAGGACGGTCCCCACCCCTTTCGCCTGCACTCAGTGCCTGGCAACGAAACGCTGCCGCCTGGCGGGAGACTCGCCAAGCGGCCGCGCTGCGTGAATGTGCGGAGGGATGACTACAGGAAACCACCAACCAGGGAAAACGTCGCCATCAACGGAGGCCTCTCGCTGCTCGCTTTCTCAGGGACAATCGCTTTCAGGGTCAGAGAATTCACTCGAAGCTTCCGTTGATGACGCACTGCTGCTTCCATTTCAGGTTCTATACCATCGCTGTTAGAAATGATTAACTTGCTGTTATGAAATATCAAATTCGTAATGATAGGATGGGCGCAGCCTCTCCTCCCGCCCAAATATTGGGCAGCACACCCCGCTAACGTGTCAATTATTGTGCAGAAGCCGGAGGGTCCACCCGGCTGGGCCGCCGGAAGCGGTCATTCCATTTCGCATTCATTCGTGAAATTTTCCGCACCGTAGGGGCATGCCATGCCCCTACGACCGGTCGATCATTAACGATCGAATGCGAAATGGAATCAGAACTTGAACGAGAAGGCGAGCGCCGGCGTGTCCCCCAGGATCGACGGGCCGAATTCCAGATTGTCCACGAAACCCTTGGCGCGGCCTTCCACCTGTAGCTCGTTCACCTCATTGCGCGCCTGGATCCACCGGTAGAACGAGTAACCCGCGATCGCCCCAAAGCCGGTCAGCACCAGGTTGCGGTTGGAGTTGTCGCGGATGGCCGGGACGAACATGGCCGCGCCCACACCCAGCGCGCCGACGGGAATCCCGAACGTGCCCCAGAAGGTGCGCTCGCCTTCGGCCGCGGTCAGGCGCTGCTGCCAGCGCTTGCGGTCGCTATCCGCGAGCATCACGGGCGCCAGTTCCAGCGGCCGCACGCGGTTGGCCAGGCGGATGCCGGTGTCCAGTTCGCGCCGGGCGTTCTCCGCCAACTCGATCTGCCGGGCGGGGTCCAGGTAGGTCTGGGCGAACTGGCCCACCTGCGGCTCTTCCGTGTGATGCACCAGAATCGCCTCGGTGGTGGTCTCGTTCACGTTGAGCACCTTGACGATGGCGATGTTCTTGCGCTGCACGTCCACCTGCTGGCCCTGCAGATCGTTGATGGGCACATCCTGCTTGTAGATCACCATCTGGTCGCCGATCTTGATCCCCTGGCGCTTGCCGATGCTGATCGCCAACCCGCGCACCGACGTGCTGAGCACGCGGCCCACCCGCAGCGAGTTGCGCGAGACGGAGTTGGCGAGGCGGAACAGATCGTCGTCCATGGTGTCGTCGGAGAACCGGATCTCCTCCTCGTAGTCGGTCAGGTTGTTCGCCGGGTCGATGATGCGCACGCGCAGGATGAAGCGCGGCTCCTCCATGCGGATCGTGCCGACGGCCACGCGGTCGGCCGCCAGTATCTTGCCGCTTTCCACGCCGCAGGCAATCTCCCGGCATTCCACCAGGTTGGGCTGCTCCTTCTCGAAGGCGGCGTTCATCTCCCGCGGACCCACCACGGCGAAGTGGCCCGTGTTGCTGAGGTTCTTCTGCAGGATCAGGCCGATCTGCTCGGCGGCGGATTCGGTGAGGCCGGTCGGGTGCAGGCCCAGCACCAGCAGCTTGATGCGCCCGTCGTCGGGAAACAGGGTGGGCTGGGAGGCGAAGAGCGTTCCGGAGAATCCGCCGCGGCCCCCGCCGGGCTGCGTGAATCCGGTCTGAGCGTGGGCGCCCCGGGGTAGGGCGGCCAGCGTTGCGATCAGCAAAAGCGGAATCAGGAGGGCGAAGGGCTGGCCCCGACGGAGAAATCGCTTTTGCATTCCACGTCCGTGTTGGATAATGGCTCCCGCGCCCGGCAAGGGTCCGCGCGCAAAATCACCCACGTACCCTGGGAAAAGCAAGAACAACGCCAGAAACTCCGGTCGGGCCAACTCCGCCTAGGCCATTGATCCGTCACCGCACCGGCGGTTTTCCGGCGCCCGCCGGCGCCCGGATTGTCTCCCGCCAGCCAGACGCCCCCAATGCCCCCTGTGACCCTCCCCGCCGCCCTGCTGCAGCACTGTTTTGAGCACGGCCGGCAGACCTACCCGGAGGAGGCGTGCGGGTATCTGAGCGGCCCGGAGTCCGCGGCCGGCGCCCTCACCAAGGCGCACCCCATCCCCAATATCCAGAATCGCATGCACGCGGAGGACCCGCAGACCTACCCGCGCACGGCGCGCGAGGCCTATTTTCTCGACCCCAAAGTGCGTCTGCCCCTGGAGCGGCGCCTGCGCGCGGAAGGCCGCGCGCTCCGGGTGATCTATCATACGCATCCGGACGTGGGCGCCTACTTCTCCGCCGAGGACCAGCGCAAAGCGCTCTGGAACGGCGAGCCGCTCTTCCCCGGCGTGGTCTATCTCGTCTGCGGCGTCACTAACGGCAAGCCGGACGGGGCGATCCTGGCGTGGTGGGACGTGGAAAGCCGCCAGTTCCGCGTCGAGCGCGTGTAGCGCCCCATGCTCACCCCCTCCTTGCGCTGACTGCCCGGCAGGCAGCCCCGGCTTGGGAGCAGGCGCATGGGGTCGGCATTTCCCAGGATTCCTCCGTCCGATCAACACTCCACGGATCCATCTGCGGGACGGCACGGACGCCGTGCCCCGCATCCGTCCGGCGCAGCCGCCCTCGGTTTCGCAATTTCAGAAATTGCGCGGGCGTTCAGGGCCTTGGCTCCATGGGAGTGAATCGCTCCGATCCGTCCTTGCGGTAGTCTCCGGTGTCGAGAAGTTCGTTTTTAGTTTTTTCGGATTCGCATTTCATGGCAATTGTGTTTAACGGCCGGGGCACGCGGATAAACAGCGACCTGGGACAAGCATTCGGCCACAGTGTGGTGTTCGTGGCGGGCGCCTGCCCTCGAGCCCTTCGCGTTGCTCAAGGGCAAACTCCGCGAAGGGTGTTTCAGCAGTCTTGTTAGACGCTCTAGGTATGTTCTTTCAGCAGACGACCGCGATCAGTAATCATTGTCTTTTTGTTCAACGCAGTGGTAAGGACTGCCAGGGGAACAGTTTCAACTATTATCGGCGGTGCAACTGGAGAATGTCGGTTCAATCCGATCCATCTGCGCTCACGAGGAGACGAGGCTCATGAACACACCGGAGGAAACATCCCTAAAGAGAAAGCCCGCCCGTGCAAAGCGCCTTGATGCGATCAGCCGCCGTTCGCTCCTGACGGGCGCGGGGGCCGCGGCCGGTGTCCTCGCCGCGGCAGGCTTGACGGGTGTCCAAACCTTCGCCGCCGACGAAAGCGGGCTTCCGCTCAGGGTTCCGCCCGCCATGAAAGTGCCGGGCCGCACGTTCACCGGATATGGCACCCCGTCGCGGTTCGAAGAGCCCATCCAGCGCTTTCCGACCAAGCCCTACGGCGATGTCGCCGCCGGTTCCGGCAACGCCCAGACGCCCATCCAGGCGCTCGAAGGCACCA
>JBGPEV010000274.1:0-5098 GCA_041482995.1 bacterium
ACCGCCAGCCCCAGCATCGGATAGCGGAAGCGGCGCATCCAGACGAACACGGGGAAGAACAGCAGGAACAGGATCACCCCATAGATCACGAGCGCGGACCATTGGGGATGGGCGCGCAGGGTCTCCTGGGCCACCGGCACCCCCGTTTCCACCAGGCGCGGATGCCAGAACACGGTGCCCGCCAGCCAGTCCGGCGTGAGCTTGGCCAGGCCCGCCAGGAAGTAGAGGATGCACAGGTGCACCTGGAGCACGCGAATGGGGAAGCCTTCCCAATGGGGGCCCGGCGCGCGCGCCTCCAGGCCCGGCACGTACGCCGGTTGGGGCGGCGGCGCAGTCGCCATCACGCCGAACATCCGGCCGCAGGGCGTCAGCAACAGGTAGAACAGCGCCATCCACAGCAGCGCATCCAGACCCACGAGCACCGCCGGATTGCGGTGCGTGTAGGAGAGCAGGAAGAACAGCATCAGCGAGCCGCTCCAGAACGGCAGAATGCCGATCAGGAAGGCGACGGCCACGATGATCGCCAACACGTGCACGGCCCAGAGCCAGAAGGGATTGGGAAACCAGTGCAGGACGGAGAACGGCCACGCGAGCGGATCGAGGACGCGCAGCGCCGCTTCCTCCCCCCAGCCCGCCACGCCGAAGTGGGCCTCCAGATCGAAAGAGGCGACGAACAGCAAATAGAGCAGCACCAGTCCGGTGCCGATCCGCAGCGCGGCCAATTGCGCGCTGCTGACGGGGTAGAACCAGAAATTGAGCCAGGCGGCCAGGCCAGCGGTCCACGGGGAGCGCGGCGGCGTCACTTGTCCGCTCCTTTCGCGGCGGGCCGCCACACGCGGGTCAGCCCGTTGTACGTCCCCAGCAGGTGCAATTCCAGGGCGTTATCCCGGTTGAATCCGCGCCAGGGGAACGTGAACTTGTTGTGGTCCCACACCCAGCGCGCGGCGAACAGCTCGATGCGCAACGGCGGTTCGGGCAGTTCGCCCACGAGGTAGGTCATGATGGAGGCATGCACGTCCGTCAACTCGCCGGTGGAAAGGTCGCCCGCGGTGGCCCAGCGCTCATAGCGCAGGGACGGCCGCACGCGCGGATCGGGAAAGGTGCCCTCGAGCACTTCGCCGTTCTGCGCATAGATCTTGTAGAGGAGAAATCCCCGGCTTTCCCCCGCCGATGGGAAGCCCAGCGTGTCGGTGGCCGGAAAGTAGGTGAGGTAGGAGAAGACCGAGCCGCTCTGGACGTTCAGGACGGAATTGTAGCCGCCCGGGAAGACCGCGATCCCGGCCAGGTGCACCAGCGCCAGCACCGTGAGCGGCAGGCAGAGGGTCTCGGGGCGGACGTCGCTGAACAGCCCCTTCAGCCAGGGGCCCAGCCGGCGCTGGGGGAGGGCCACCGTCGAGAGACCGGCGCCCCGCCGCCACGGCGCATAGAACGAATTGCGCGGCCACCACTTCATGCGATCACTTCCCAATCAAGGTTGCTCGGGAGACTGAGGCGGGCGGCGGGCGGCGCGCCTCCACCCCCCTGCTGCCGCCGGCGCGGGTGCGGCGCGGGGAAAATCTTCATGCGAGCCGGCGCTGTGGCCCGCACCGTATCCAATGCGGCGCCAAGGGTCAACCGCGGCGCCCACAAAGTCATCTCTCTTTGCTTGGATGCTAGCGGTGGGGCGGGCGTCCCCCCCCGCCGGACGCGCGGAGTTGCCGGCGCCTCCCGCAAGCGTCCGGCGCTGGGCGGTCGAGACGCCCGCCACTACCCGCGTAAAGTCGCCGCGGGTTCGACTTTGTAGGCCCCCTGCCTTGCGGCGGCAGGGGCGGCGCCGCCCGCGTGACCTCATCGCATCCTCAGGGGCACGGCCTTGGCCTCCACCTCCCAGCAGGCTTGGCCGGGCTGGGGCATCTGGCGAAGCACCCGGTATTGCACGCGGTACTGGCTCGCTCCCGTCAGGCTGCGCAGGTTGAACTGGGCAATGTCCTGGGCCTTGGCGATGGCCTCCCCCTCGCTGCCCCCGCAGCCGATCCCGGTGGCCCACGCCCGGTCGCGGGTGAGATTGCCGATGCTGAACTGGTCATCTTGAATGCGCGCCAGCTCGCCCAGGGGCGGCTCCGCGGAGCATCCCAAGACCAGGCCGGTCAGCAGCACTGCCAAGGCGCTTCTTTTCACGCGGGCACTCTCAGGTGGAGGAGGGTGGCACGGCCGGCGGCGGGAGGCATCCCCATCCGTCGCCGGCCTCTGGCCCCGGTCCATGCAAGCGCCTTTCCCCGGTGGGCGGGGGACCGGCAAAAATCGCGCGGCGGAACCCCCGGGATTCCGGCCGGCTAGCCCTCGGCCTGAGCGGCGCGATAGCTCGACCGGGTGGAAATGTCGACACAGGTGGCACCGTGGGGCATCAGTCCGCGGGTCAGCGTCAGCCGGCCGGCGTCGTCGGCGACCACCACGTCGACCCATGTGGGATTGAGTATCATTTTGCGACCCTCGACGTCCGCCACGAGTACCATGGCCCCGCATTCCCGCACGGAGCAGCGGACTTGGGTCAGCACAGGCTTCATGGCTGGCTCCTCAGGCAGGCCGCCGGCAGTCCCCCGTCAGGGGCACGCTCCCCGATCCGTCATGGCCCCCGGCAGGCCGTTGACCGGTTCCCGCGGCGCTGGCTCCAGGGGAGGATGCACCGGGGCACGCTTGGGCAATTGTCTCCGCTTCCCCGCATCACAACAAGGACCCTTGTCCGGTAATCCCTTGGATTTTGGTTGCTTAAACGGAAGGATTGGATACCATCATGTACGTGATTTTTCGCCGCCCAATCCCGCCAGCCGCTGCGGATCGCGTCCGGGGGGTGGTGCGGCGGCGGCGCGCACTCTCCTCCGAGGTGACACCGTGCTAAAGGTGAATCGCAAGGTCGAATACGGACTGGTCGCCCTGAAGCACATGATGCACAAGCCCAAGGGCCAACTCACCTCGGTGCGGGAAATCTGCGACCACTACGGCACGCCGTTCGATCCGGTCGCGCACGTCTTGCGGATTCTGAACACGGAAGGCCTGGTGCAGTCGGAACAGGGCGCCCATGGCGGCTATCGGCTGCAGGACAGCGTACAGACGACGAATCTGGCCCAGTTCATCGAGATGATCGAAGGGCAGTTGGCGTTCACCGATTGCCTGCGCGAAGACGATTGCCGTTGCACGATGATGGACCGCTGCAACATCATCACCCCCATGCAGACCCTCAACGACCGTCTGCTCGATTTCCTCAAAGCCATTACCCTGCAAGAGTTGCTCATTTCCACGCCGGTGCCGGCGGCGGCCGAGTCGAAAAAACTCACCGCGACGGCCTGAGCCCCCGGTGGGGCGCTCCGCCCCAACCGCATGGGCGCTCCATTTCCCTGGACGATAAGGGCAACCGCATTCTCGAGAAGCCTTCGGAGAAAGTGGCTGGCGGCCGGCCGGAGCTTGCCCTGAGCCTGCCGAATGGGTGCCCGCCCAGCGCCGGACGCTTGCGGGAGGCGCCGGCAACTCCGCCCGCGGCCGGGCACGGAGGCCCGGCCCACCCGGCAAGTGTTCCCATTTATTCGAGAACGCGGTTGCCCCGCCCGGACGATGCGGCCCGGCTGCCTGCTGGCGGGGATGCCGATCCTGCCGTGGCGGGTCAGCCCTTGGCCTGCAACAGCTCCAGCACCTGCCGGTGCAGGCGCCCGTTGCTGGAAATCGCGCTTTCGCCCACGCCGGTGTCCTTGCCAAACTTGTCCGTCAGCAGCCCACCGGCGCCGTCCACGCAGGGCTTGAGGGCGGCCACGTCCCAGATTTTCAGCACGGTGTCGATCATCACGTCCGCGCGGCCCACCGCCACCATGAAGTGACCGTAGCAATCGCCCCAGCCCCGCACCAGCCCCGCGCGCTCCTGCAGGCGCTGGAAGCCGGCGCCGTAGCCCTGCTGCCAGATCGTCTGGGTGTTGGTGTAGAGCACGGTGGCCTCCTCCAGGCGCTCGGTCGGCCGCACCTGCACGGGCCGGCCATTGAGGGTCGTCGGATGGCCCCGGGCGCCGATCGCCAACTCACCGGCGGCGGGAATGTGGATGGCGCCCAGGACGGGCTCCCCCTTGTGCAGCAGCCCGATCAGCGTCCCGAACAGCGGCACTTGGTGAACGAAGGGACGCGTGCCGTCGATGGGGTCCAGCACCCACTGGTACTCTGCCCCCGCCTTGCCGCTCAGCCCATCTTCCTCTCCCAGCACTTGATGGCCGGGATAGTGGGATTCGATCAGCCGCCGCATCAGGGCTTCGGCCTCCCGGTCGGCGATGGTGACCGGCGATCGGTCGGGTTTGGCGATCACCTGCAACTGGGTGCCATAGTATTTCATGATCAGGCGGCCGCTCTCCTGGGCCAACTGCCGGGCAAATTCGATCAATTCCTGCATGGGGTCACGCTCCGTCGCTGCCGCTGGGGAATCCGGCCGGGTGGCCGCGTGGGGGTTGGACGTTCGAGTGAGGGCGCGGGGGGCAGCCCAAAGCAACCGCATTCTCGGATCAGTCCCCAACCATTGTCCAGTAGGACGGGCCGGAGCTTGCCCTGAGCCTGCCGAATGGGTGCCCGTCCCCGCGTGTCCGGGCGGGCCAGGAGGCCCGCCGCCACCCACTTCTTCCGAAGGCTCCGCGAGAATGTCGTTGCCCTGGGGCGCTTTCCCGGCAAGACGCCGCACCCACGGCCGGGTTGGCGCGGGCTCAGCGGCCCGGCACCAATTGGTACACCCCGCCGTCCAGGTCCACCAGATACAACTCCCCGGCGACATCCTCTCCGAAGGAGGAGATGGCATTTTGGGTCGCCAACAGCCGCTCATGGCGCTGCAGGCCGGGACGGTCCGTGGGGATCGTCCACAGGGTGCCGGAGACATAATCGCCAAAGACATAGCGCCCCTGCAAGCCGGGAATGGCCTGCCCCGGTAGACGAATCCGCCGGTCACGGAGCGGCCTTCGCCATGCCCGTATTCCGCGCTGGGGAGTTCCAGACCCGCGGCGGAACAGGGCGAGGCGCGGTGGCAATGCGTGCCTTCGGTCAGGTTCCAGCCATAGTTCCCGCCTTTGACGATGCGGTCGATCTCCTCCCAGGCGTCCTG